>CAYSGK010000259.1:0-2691 GCA_964430395.1 uncultured Methylophaga sp. | reverse complement strand
CTTAGACAGTAAGAACTTAGCAATGATGTTTTTATAGGCTTCTTAACCTCTTGGATGATGCTGCGCATGTAGGCTTTTTAATCTTTCTTTTGCTACATGAGTATATATTTGGGTGGTAGATAAATCTGAATGCCCCAATAATAATTGCACCACGCGCAAATCTGCCCCATGATTCAATAAATGTGTTGCAAAAGCGTGACGTAGCGTATGTGGCGATAAGTCTTTTTCAATACCCGCTTGTTTTGCATATTTTTTGATCAAATACCAAAATGCTTGCCGTGTCATCGCCTTGCCACGTTGCGTAGGGAATAAATCCTCATTCACATTGCCTTTCAATAAAACAGGACGACTTTCTACAATATAACGTTGCAAATAATCCAAGGCTATTTCACCTAAAGGCACGAGGCGTTCTTTATTACCCTTACCAATACAACGAATAAGCCCTTGTCTCATATTAACTTGCTCAAATGTCAGTGTCACCAATTCTGATACTCGCAATCCCGTAGCATAGAGCACCTCGAGCATGGTTCTGTCACGCAAACCTAACGGCATAAGTACGTTAGGCTGCTCTAATAATCTTTCAACCTCATCCTCAGTTAAACTACTAGGCAGAGGTTTTCCTAAACGTGGAGACTCAATTTTTGCTGTTGGATCAGAATCACGAATTTCTTCACGACATAAATAGCGATAAAAACGGCGTAAGGTTGAAAGCAATCGTGCTTCGCTGCGAGCCTTTCGGCCTTCTTGCATTCGCACACCTTGATACTGCAAAATATGCTCACGTGTCGCCGCAACTAAATCAGTATCTGATTCTTTTAGCCAAGCTGCAAAACCTAAAAGGTCACGCTGATACGCTTCAACCGTGTTTTGGCTTAAACCTGATTCTAACCATAAAGAATCAAGAAAAGGTTGTAAGTGATGCGACACTGTATCAGCACTCATGATTTAACAACCATTGTTTGACCGTTATTTCATTACCCTCAGTTTGGCCTGCAAAACCGCCTAAACCTGACTGTGAAACAATTCGGTGGCAAGGTATAACAATTGGAAAGTAATTAGCACGACAGGCATTACCCACGGCTTGAGCGGAAGAATTAAGTGCTTTAGCTACCTCACCATAGCTACGTGTTTCACCTACAGGTATCGCTTGCATATAACGCCATACTTTCTGCTGAAAAGCTGTGCCTTTTGTAGGTAAAGATATTTCCCATTGTATCTGGGCATTAGAGAAATAAACTGTTAACTGTTGCTCAAGTTTCTGCAAAATAGTAGATGCTCGGTTAGCAACGTTTGATGGTATTGGAAACAATTCAATCTGTTGCAGACCATATTCATCCGCATGAAGTCTAATAGGACCAAAAGGTGCATTAAAAATTGTTTGAAATTCCATAGCCCTATAATACAAAAAAGGGCACAACTAAAATAGTCGCACCCTTTAATAGTCAGCTCTAATGATAGATCAAAAAAACTGTTTAGATTGCCGCTAGAATTTATCAGTTCAAGGCAGAAAATGTAAATTCACAAGTGTGAATGCCCATTTTCGAACGAAGAAATGATGAATTCTAGCGGTGAGCTAAACAGTTTTTTAGCCTAGTTTTTCTTTAATTCGTGCTGCCTTACCTGTTAACTCACGCAAGTAATAAAGTTTGGCACGGCGAACATCACCACGGCGTTTAACTTCAATGCCCGCAATGGCAGGGCTGTGTGTTTGGAAAACACGTTCAACACCCACACCATTTGAAATTTTACGTACTGTGAAAGCTGAGTGTAAACCACGGTTACGAACGGCAATAACTACGCCTTCGAATGCTTGTTCACGTTCACGGTCGCCTTCTTTAATTTTTACGCCCACAACAACAGTGTCGCCTGGTGCAAAATCAGGAAGGTCCTGTTTCATTTGCTCCGCGTTAATTTGATCAATAATATTGCTCATCGTACTACTCCTAAAATCCTACTCATTTTTGCCGGTATTATACTCAGCAATAAATTGTTCTAATAATGCACTCTGTTCGCTGGACAATGACTGCGCCTCCAACAGATCAGACCGCCTCAACCACGTTCTGCCTAAAGCTTGCTTGAGTCGCCACTTTCGTATCGCCTCATGATCACCGCTCAACAGTACCTTAGGCACTTGCTGATCAGCGAACTGTTCTGGTCGTGTATAGTGAGGATGATCTAATAAACCCTCCATAAAAGAATCTTGTTGTGCCGATTCTTCATCACCTAATACGCCCGGTAATAATCTTGCCATACCATCAATTATGGTCATTGCGGCAAGTTCACCACCACTGAGAACATAGTCACCAATCGACCATTCCTCATCAATCTCTTCGTCAATCAGGCGTTCATCTATGCCTTCATAACGTCCTGCAACAAAGATCATTGTTTCTCTTGTTGCCAACTCTTGCAGACCTTGCTGATCAAGCTTGCGACCCTGCGGTGACATATAAGCCACTTTAGTTTGCTCGCCTAATTGCTGTTTTGCAGCACGAATGGCTTGTTGCAATGGCTCAACTTTCATCACCATGCCGGGGCCACCGCCATAAGGTCTATCATCTACTGTTTGATGTTTATCCGTCGTGAAATCACGTGGAGTCCAATAATCTAGGCTTAACTTGCCTTGCGTTACCGCACGACCTGTTACGCCATATTTCGTTATTGCATCAAACATTTGAGGAAATAATGAAACAA
>CAYSGK010000258.1:0-2707 GCA_964430395.1 uncultured Methylophaga sp. | reverse complement strand
TAATTCCCGAATATTGTTGTTGCGAGGCATCTAAAAAAATTTGATGGATTTCATTAATACTAGCGTCTTTATCTAATAGTATATTCACATCTAACATGGAGACATTTAACGTGGGTACCCGGATGGCAGAGGAGGTGAATTTACCTTTAAGTTCTGGGATGAGTTTTTCTATGCCAATAGATAATTGCGTGGTAATAGGAATAATGGATGGTATTGCCGAGCGTGTTAATCGAAGTTTTGAAGCATAACTATCATTAACGGGTTGATCGGACATAGCCGAATGGATTGTGGTTGAATTTCCACTTTGTATACCGATAGCACTTTGTAATACCTGTAAAATGGGTATCAGGCAATTTGAAGTACAGGATGCGTTCGAGACTATTTTGTGCTGTGGGCTCAATTGTTGCTGGTTGAAGCCAAAAATAATGGTGGCATCAATATGCTCATTACCCGGCTGAGAGAGCAGAACTTTTTTTGCTCCTGCTTGAAGATGTCCCGCGAGAGTTTCTCGATCATTAAATTGTCCGGTACACTCAAAAACAATGTCCACATCCAGTGACTTCCAGGGGAGAGTTGCGGGATCAGTTTGCTGGTAGATGTTGATAATCTGATCATTGATGTGTAATTGCTCGGTGTCGTCCCCTTTAGTTATAGATACTTTTTCTGTAAACCTACCATGAACGCTGTCATATTGTAACAGGTGACTAATTTGCTCCAGGGGAGCCAGTTCATTGATCGCCACAACCTTAAACTTTGTGGGATCGGTCGAAGCATAAATTGATCGAAGTACCGAGCGGCCAATTCGACCAAAGCCGTTAATGGCTATTTTTATCGACATAATTAAAAGGAGATGATGAATAATGTTGTGATGATATAAAACTCTGCGCGGATAGTCTTCAATTATTATGATTATTTCAAAAATAGTGAAATAGTTCAATAAATGCTTTGTTTAACGCTGTTAATTCATTTTTACATCAGTAATAATAGTCATATTCGAATTAAATTCGGTAATAAAGTCATATGATGAAGAAGATTGATCAAACCGATTTGGCTATGCTGAAAGTGCTGTATCGAGATTCCCGTTTATCCAATAAAGATCTGGCTGAAAAAATGAATATTGCACCTTCAACCTCGTTGGAAAGGGTGAAGCGTATGCACCAGGAAAATATCCTCAGGGGCTTTGGTGCTGAAGTTGATTTTAAATCGCTGGGTATTAATCTACAGGCCATGGCTGCTATCAGCCTGGACACCCATACCCCCGAAATCATTAATACGTTTCGTGATGAAACGCTACGACTTCGTGAGGTGATTTCCCTGTTTCATATGGGTGGGGAGAATGATTTCCTTGTTCATCTGGCGGTGTCGGATGCAGAACACCTTAGAGATTTAATTTATAAAGCTTTCGCTTCTAGAGAAGAAGTCAGACACGTCGAAACGGCACTGGTCTATGAACATCTCAGAAGTGAAACATTACCCTATTTTGAGGAAAGCTGAATTATGCTAGAAGGTATGTCAGTCGACTTCCCACGCATTGAAAGATTGCCACCCTATGTGTTTAATATTATTGGTGAACTTAAGGCATCTGCTCGAGCCCGAGGTGAAGATATTATCGATTTTGGTATGGGTAATCCTGATCAGGCCACACCTCAACATATTGTTGACAAGCTGAAACAGGCGGCTGATAGAGGTAGAGCGCACAGATATTCATTATCAAAGGGCATTCCAAGATTGCGAAAGGCCATAACTCACTGGTATCACCAACATTACCAGGTTGATCTGGATTTTGAAAAGGAAGCCATTGTTACTATTGGTTCAAAAGAAGGGCTAGCGCATTTATCACTGGCAACCATGGGACCAGGAGATTCTGTATTAGTACCCAATCCTGCTTACCCGATTCATCCCTATGGTTTTGTTATTTGTGGTGCAGATATTCGACATGTACCCCTGGTTAATAAAAAAGAGCTAAACAATCAACAGATGGTCGATGAGGACCGGTTTTTAATTGAACTGGTTAAAGCAATAAAAAATAGTTGGCCTAAACCTAAAATGCTGATTCTTAACTTCCCTGGCAACCCGACCAGTGAATGTGTTGAATTGGAATTTTTTGAAAAGATTGTTGCTGTCGCCAAAGAGCATAATATTTGGGTTATTCATGACCTAGCGTATGCCGATATTGTGTTTGACGGGTATCGTGCGCCCTCTATTTTAGAAGTCGAAGGTGCAAAAGACATTGCGGTTGAGTTTTATACCCTCTCTAAAAGTTACAACATGCCGGGCTGGCGTGTTGGATTTATGGTCGGAAATCCAACCTTAGTAAATGCGTTAAAGCGCATGAAGTCGTATTTAGATTACGGCACCTTTACACCTATTCAAGTGGCCGCCATTGCAGCGCTAGAAGGGCCGCAAGAGTGTGTGCAAGAAATTTGTGACATGTACAAATTACGACGCGATGTTTTGTGCAGTGGCTTAAACGCCATTGGCTGGGAAGTTACTCCGCCTAAGGCAACGATGTTTGTCTGGGCGCCGATTCCAAAAGAGTACCTAGAAATGGGCTCGATTGAGTTCTCTAAAAAATTATTAACCGATGCAAAAGTAGCGGTTTCGCCCGGCGTGGGCTTTGGTGATTATGGTGATGACCATGTTCGTTTTGGCTTGATTGAAAATGAACACCGCACCCGTCAAGCGATTCGGGGCATTCGTGATATGT
>CAYSGK010000257.1:0-2761 GCA_964430395.1 uncultured Methylophaga sp. | reverse complement strand
GTCGTTCTAAATACGGCGCCAAGCGTCCGAAATCATAAGAATTTAGGAAAAAGAACATGCCAAGAAGAAGAGTTGTTGCCAAACGTGAAGTATTACCTGATCCAAAGTTTTCAAACATTGGTTTAGCTAAGTTTATCAATGTGATCATGCAAGACGGCAAAAAATCAATTGCTGAAAAAATTGCTTACGATGCATTAGATTCTGTAGCAGAAAGCAAAAGTGCAGATCATTTAGAAATTTTCCAACAAGCATTAGATAATATCAGCCCAATGGTAGAGGTTAAATCTCGCCGGGTGGGTGGTGCTACTTACCAAGTACCTGTTGAAGTTCGTCCTTCTCGTCGTGTTGCCTTAGCAATGCGCTGGTTGGCTGAAGCGGCACGTAAACGTGGTGAGAAATCAATGGCAATGCGTTTAGCAGGTGAGCTAGGCGATGCATTTGATGGTAAAGGCACAGCCGTTAAGAAAAAAGAAGATACACACAGAATGGCAGAAGCAAACAAGGCGTTTTCTCACTTCCGTTTTTAAGTTTTACCCTCAAGCCTTTGCTGAAAAGGCTTGAGCTGTTCCATCCGTTCTTTAACAATTTATTAGCTCGAGAGTACCTATAGTGGCACGAAGCACTTCTATTAATCGATACCGTAATATCGGCATCATGGCGCATATTGACGCGGGTAAAACCACGACAACTGAGCGCGTGTTGTTTTATACGGGCATTTCGCACAAAATAGGGGAAGTCCATGATGGTGCTGCAACAATGGATTGGATGGAACAGGAGCAAGAACGAGGAATAACAATCACCTCGGCTGCAACAACCTGTTTTTGGTCAGGAATGGACAAACAGTTTCCACAACACCGAGTTAATATAATTGATACCCCAGGCCATGTAGACTTCACCATTGAAGTCGAACGCTCGTTACGCGTTTTAGATGGTGCTGTCGCTGTGTTTTGTGCGGTAGGTGGTGTAGAACCTCAATCAGAAACTGTTTGGCGACAAGCTAATAAATATCATGTACCTAGAATGGCATTCATTAATAAAATGGATCGCTCAGGTGCTAACTTCCTTAATGTTATTGATCAGATTAAAACCCGCCTAGGCGCAAGTCCTGTTCCCATGCAATTACCTATCGGCGCCGAAGAAGAATTTGAAGGTGTCGTTGATTTAGTGCGCATGAAAGCGATTTATTGGAATGAAGATGATTTAGGCGTGACTTATGAAGCGCGTGACATTGATCCAGAGATGCTTGCAGAATGTGAATCATATCGTGAACAAATGGTTGAAGCTGCAGCTGAAGCAAATGAAGAATTAATGGATAAATATCTTGAAAAAGGTGCGCTTTCTGAACAAGAAATTAAACAAGGCATTCGCTTACAAACATTAGCCAATCAAATTGTTCCCGCATTTTGTGGTTCGGCATTTAAAAATAAAGGCGTTCAGGCAATGCTTGATGCTGTTGTGGAATATATGCCTTCGCCGACAGATGTGCCTGCGATTACAGGTGTATTAGACGACAAAGCTGAATCTACAGGCAGTCGTCCAGCAGATGATAAACAACCTTTTTCAGCCCTCGCTTTTAAGATTGCCACGGATCCTTTTGTAGGAACACTGACATTTTTCCGTGTGTATTCTGGTGTACTCAAATCTGGTGACGCTGTTTATAACCCAGTTAAGGCTAGAAAAGAACGTATTGGTCGCTTAGTACAAATGCACAGTAATAGTCGTGAAGATATCACCGAAGTTAGAGCGGGTGATATTGCGGCTGCTATTGGATTAAAAGATACCACGACCGGTGATACTTTATGTGCACCGGATGAAATAATTACCTTAGAACGAATGGAATTTCCAGAACCGGTCATTTCTGTTGCGATAGAACCAAGAACGCAAGCCGATCAAGAAAAGATGAGTATTGCTCTAGGTAAGTTGGCAAAAGAGGACCCTTCATTTAGAGTGTCAACAGATGAAGAATCAGCTCAAACGATTATTGCAGGTATGGGTGAGTTACACCTGGATATTATAGTAGATCGTATGAAACGTGAGTTTTCTGTGGACGCAAATGTGGGCGCACCACAAGTGGCATATAGAGAAACGCTCACAAAAACAGTAGAGGCTGAAGGAAAATTTGTGCGCCAAAGTGGAGGCAAAGGTCAGTATGGACATGTTTGGCTTAAATTAGAGCCGCAACAGTCAGGTGCCGGATATGCCTTTGAAAATGCGGTTGTCGGAGGATCTGTTCCAAGAGAATTTATTTCTTCTGTAGATAAAGGTATACAAGAGCAGATGAAAAGTGGTGTAATAGCCGGCTACCCGGTTGAGGATGTCAAAGTAACATTGTTTGATGGTTCTTATCATGATGTGGATTCTAATGAGATGGCTTTTAAGGTTGCCGGTTCATTGGGATTTAAAAATGGCGCATTAGAAGCAGATCCTGTTCTTCTAGAGCCAGTGATGAATATTGAGGTGGTAACCCCGGAGGACTATATGGGTGACGTGATGGGTGATTTAAACCGTCGTCGTGGCCTAGTCAACGGTATGGAAGATGCAGCCAACGGCAAAGTCATTAATGCCGAGGTGCCATTGGCCGAAATGTTCGGTTATGCAACAGATTTGCGCAGTGCAACGCAGGGTAGGGCAACATACTCCATGGAGTTTGCTCGTTATGCAGAAGCACCAAAAAATGTAACTGATGCAGTTACAAGTAAAAGATAATTTAATATAGCTAAGTGAATTTGACGGAGAGTTAGAGATGTCTAAAGAAAAGTTT
>CAYSGK010000256.1:0-2804 GCA_964430395.1 uncultured Methylophaga sp. | reverse complement strand
TAAAAATTGGAATTAGGTGCAACAATGCAGCGCATTAAAGAACTTCGGGGTCGTAGTGACGATCTTAGGGGGTATCTTTGACTATGATGTTAAGGCTGAACAATTAATAGAAGTTACACGTGAATTAGAATCGTCAGCGGTGTGGGATGATCCTGAACGTGCTCAACAATTGGGTAAAGAACGCGTTAGTCTAGAACGTATTGTGACAACATTATCTAGCCATAGTGAAACTTTAGATGACGCGAAAGATTTACTTGAAATGGCGGTGGAAGAGCAAGATCAAGATACCTTTGATGCGGTGCAGGCTGATTTAGCTGAATTAGAAAAGGCATTAGAGAAGCTTGAGTTTCAGCGTATGTTTTCTGGCAAGATGGATGCAAATAATGCCTATCTTGATATTCAATCGGGATCGGGTGGTACAGAAGCGCAAGATTGGGCGAATATGGTGTTGCGGATGTATTTACGTTGGGGTGAGGCGCAGGGTTTTAAGGTTGATTTAGTCGAGGCTTCATCGGGTGAGGTAGCAGGTATTAAAAGCGCAACCATTCATTTTGAAGGTGAATATGCGTTTGGTTTATTGCGAACTGAAACGGGAGTGCATCGTTTAGTACGCAAATCACCCTTTGATTCGAACTCAAAACGTCATACCTCATTTTGCAGTGTATTTGTTTATCCTGAAGTGAATGATGATATTGATATTGAGATCAATAAGGCCGATCTTCGGGTTGATACCTATCGTGCCAGTGGTGCGGGTGGTCAGCATATCAATAAAACAGATTCGGCCGTTCGGATTACTCATTTACCGACCAATACAGTTGTGCAATGTCAATCGCAACGATCTCAACATAAAAATAGAGATACGGCGATGAGTTTGTTAAAAGCCAAGCTGTATGAGTTAGAATTACTGAAACAAAATGAAGAAAAACAATTAGCTGAAGATGGTAAAGCGGATATTGGTTGGGGTAGCCAGATCCGATCTTATGTTTTAGATCAATCACGTATCAAAGACTTACGAACGGGTGTTGAAACAGGAAATACCCAAGCTGTTTTAGATGGCGATTTGCATTTATTCATAGAGGCTTCCTTAAAGTCTGGGCTTTGATATAATTAACTATTAACCCTCTGTCATTCCCACCTGTTTTTAGTGGGAATCTATGATTTAACCGCTAGATTCCGGCTAGAAGCTTACCGGAATGACGATGTTATGCTAAACCATCCTTTTTAACCGGAACACACATGACTAACGAAATAGAACAAGACGAAAATAGATTTATTGCTCAACGCCGTGAAAAACTGGCCGCGTTACGGGAGAAGGGCAATGCCTTCCCCAATGATTTTCGTCGTGATGTGATGAATGCTGAATTAGCTGTTGAATATGAAAATATGTCATCAGAAGAATTAAAAGAAACACCGCGTCGCGTTAAAATTGCCGGTCGTTTGATGACCAAGCGTGTAATGGGTAAAGCAAGCTTTGCTAATATTCGTGATATGTCAGGTAATATGCAACTTTATGTCAAGCGTGATGATTTGGCTGAAGGTGTTTATGCCGAGTTCAAGTCTTGGGATTTGGGCGATATTATTGCTGCCGAAGGCACCATGTTTCGCACCCAAAAAGGTGAATTATCAGTATTAGTTGATGATATTCGTTTGTTGACTAAATCTTTGCGGCCATTACCTGAAAAATTCCATGGTTTATCTGATCAAGAAATGCGTTATCGTCAGCGTTATGTCGATTTGATAATGAATGAAGTAAGTCGCGAAACCTTTATTATTCGCACTAAAGTAATTGATGGTATTCGTCGTTTCTTGATGGCAAAAAATTATTTAGAAGTAGAAACGCCGATGATGCATGTGATCCCGGGTGGAGCGACGGCAAGACCGTTTACTACACATCATAATGCCTTAGATATGCCGTTATTTTTACGTGTTGCGCCAGAATTATATTTGAAACGTCTGGTTGTAGGTGGTTTTGAACGCGTATTTGAAATTAACCGTAATTTCCGCAATGAAGGTTTATCAACACGCCATAATCCAGAATTTACCATGGTGGAGTTTTATCAAGCCTATGCAGATTATAAGGACTTGATGGATCTAACTGAAGAAATGTTACGTTCTGTGACACAAGATGTATTAGGAACGTCACAAGTGCATTATCAAGGCACCGATTTAGATTTTGCTAAACCTTTCCATCGCATGACCGTTATTGAATCTATTTTGCATTTTAATCCTGATCTCAGCATTGAGCAGTTAGCAACATTAGAAGAAGCTACTCAAGTAGCGCAAGATTTAGCTATTCCGCTTAAAGAAAGTTATGGTTTAGGCAAAATTCAAATTGAGATTTTTGAGAAAACGGTTGAACATCGGTTAATGGAGCCAACATTCATTACTGCTTATCCCACGGAGGTTTCTCCATTAGCACGCCGCAATGATGATGATCCATTTGTGACTGATCGTTTCGAATTCTTCGTTGGTGGTCGTGAAATTGCAAACGGTTTCTCAGAGTTAAATGATGCTGAAGACCAAGCAGAACGCTTCCAAGCACAAGTGGCTGAAAAAGATGCCGGTGATGATGAAGCTATGCATTTT
Source organism: uncultured Methylophaga sp. (assembly GCA_964430395.1). GTDB lineage: Bacteria > Pseudomonadota > Gammaproteobacteria > Nitrosococcales > Methylophagaceae. Next base: position 218 of record CAYSGK010000256.1, on the reverse strand, counting down.
GATGATGATTATATTAGAGCGTTAGAATATGGTATGCCGCCTACTGCAGGTGAAGGCATAGGAATCGATCGTTTAGTGATGTTGTTAACAGACTCTCCATCGATCAGAGATGTATTATTGTTTCCACATATGCGGCCAGAATAAAATACTTAGAAGCTCCTTAAGGGAGTTTGCTAATTATACCCGTGACCATTGGCTTTCTAGCCTTAAGTCTGAAT
>CAYSGK010000255.1:1734-2823 GCA_964430395.1 uncultured Methylophaga sp. | reverse complement strand
TGTTCAATTAATGGATAAATGGCATTGGCAAGTTGAAATAGATTCCACTGGGCAATTTGAGCTTGATTGCCAAAACGATAACGACGACCTGTTGCATCGGTTGTATTGGGTGTCCAGTTTGGATCATAATCTTCAAGCCAGCCATAAGGTCCATAATCAATGGTCAAACCTAATATCGACATATTATCGGTATTCATCACGCCATGAACAAAACCAACACGCATCCAATGCACGATCATATCGGCAGTGCGTTCACAGACTTCAGCAAACCAGCTTAAATAGGTGTCTACACAAGGCGCACCAAGATGTGGGAACTCAGTGCGAAGGGTAAAATCAACAAGCTGGCGTAAGGTATCAATATCACCACGAGCCGAAAAAATTTCATAACTACCAAAGCGTAAAAAAGAGGGCGCCACACGGCAAACAATGGCACCAGGCTCTTCTTTAGGTCGACCATCATAAAACATATCACGCACCACATGTTCACCTGTTGTCACCAAGCTTAATGCTCGTGTAGTGGGCACGCCGAGATGAAACATAGCTTCGCTACATAAAAACTCACGCACCGATGAGCGGAGTACGGCTAACCCATCTGCGGTACGCGAGTAGGGTGTTGCGCCAGAGCCTTTTAATTGCAGGGTATGATGCTGGCCATATTGATTGACAACTTCACCTAAATTAATCGCTCGACCATCACCTAATTGCCCTGCCCAGTTGCCAAATTGGTGGCCGCCATAACATTGCGCATACGGTTTCATACCATTAAGTAGTGTATTGCCGGCAAATACTTGGGTAAAAAGCGCAGATTCACAGTCTTGTTCACTAATATCGAGTAGCTCAGCGACTTCTTTGGAATAGGCGACTAATCGTGGCGCGTTGACTTTAGTAGGCTCTATATAAGAGTAGCAAGCCTTTAATACTTGCCGACGGGTATTATCAGTCACTGGATCGGCAGGCAAATTACCGCTAAAGTGATTATCAAATATAAGTGATGATAAAGGCGAGCTAATACTCATTAAATAAAATGCCTGCAAAGCTAATGATATAGATCAATAATATACGGGCTTTAGCTAGGCAAAAAAACCATAA
>CAYSGK010000255.1:0-1634 GCA_964430395.1 uncultured Methylophaga sp. | reverse complement strand
ACACAACAAGAAATCCAACCCATATTACAGGCATTTAATGTCGGGCATATTGAACAAGCGGGCAACCTTGCCAAAAAGCTGTTAAAGCAATTTCCTCATGCTTTTGTATTACATAATTTATATGGCAATGCACTTGCTGGACAAGGAAAATATAGAGAGGCGGTAGATAGCTTTCGAAAAGCACTGGAAATAGACCCCAATGTCGCCGAAATTCATTTTAATATTGGTACTTTATTTACCAATATGAAACGCACAGAAGAATCCATTGTCAGTTATAAAAAAGCAGTGCAAATAAACCCAAGCTTAACGGATGCGCACTATAATTTAGGCGCGGCACTGCAACTATTAGAAGAATTTGATCAAGCAGCACAAAGTTATCAAAAAGCCATTGACCTAGAGCCCGGCTTTTTTGAGGCAATAGTAAATTTAGGTGTGGTTTTACAAGAGCAAAGTAAATTACAACCGGCAATAGATACTTATCAACGGGCATTAACAATTCAGCAAGATGCCAAAGTCTATTTTAATATGGGCACGGCCCTGAAAAATGAAGGTAAACTACCTGATGCTATTGATGCCTATAATAAAGCCTTAGAGTTAGAGCCTAATTATGCCGAAGTTCATAGTAATTTAGGTGAAGTACTGCGAGACCAAGGCCGCTATGATGAATCGATGACCTTTTATAAACAAGCCTTAGCCATTGATCCTAGCTTGCCGGTTGCCAATTATAGCTTGGCCGTTTATTTATATGATAGCGGTGATTTAGAGGGCGCATTAGAGCATTTTAAAGCCTCACAATTTGCCGATTGGGAAGAGCGCATGCTGTATTGCATGTATAAAACCGAGCGTTATGATGAATTTAAGAAAAATTTAGACCAACTCAAAGCAGTGAAACATGATTCGCCCTTTCTATCGACACTCGCCCAACATTATGCTGAAAATTTTGGTGAAGAAAATGACTATAACTTTTGCCCTGATCCAATGAGTTTTGTTTTTCATACCAATATTCCAGAACTCAAAGGCGAACATAGTGAATTACGTGAAGCCTTATTAAAAGAAATCCGTAGTGCCGATGTATCAGAAAAAATGCAAGGTCGTTTGGTGAATGGTGTGCAATCAGCCGGTAATTTATTAAAACGCCCCGAACCCGTCTTTCAGCAATTAGCAAAATGTGTTGTTCATGCTGTTGAGCGTTATTATGAAAATTTTAAAGATGCCGACTGTGTATTTATTACCAGCTTCCCCAAAAAGATTGAAATTGCTAGCTCATGGTATGTCCGCATGAAACAAGGTGGTCATTTAACATCGCATATCCATGAAGAAGGTTGGATCAGCGGTGCAATGTATTTATCCTTGCCCACTAAAAAGAAACACGAGCATGAAGGCAGTATCGAGGTCAGTACCCACGGCGATGACTATCCTAAAAAACATGATAATTTTAGTACACGAGCATTAGCACCTGAAGTAGGTGACTTTATTATGTTCCCCTCATCACTGTTTCACAGAACCATTCCTTTTAGCTCCGAAGAAGAACGGATCTGCATCGCGTTTGATTTAAAGCCTTAAGCCTGAATTTTGCCCTTTTAAATGATTACGGGTTATTTTCTTATCTTGATGTTAAATATTTTTGTACTATA
>CAYSGK010000254.1:0-2839 GCA_964430395.1 uncultured Methylophaga sp. | reverse complement strand
TACAATAACAGCTACTAAAGGATATGATATGGGATCTTCAATTCAAATTATTCCAGCACTTAATTTGGCACTTGCTTTTATCCCTGTAATTGTCGTTATTTATATTTTGCATAAATGGTCATTAGATGTAAAAAATGCAATCTATTCTGTTATCAGAATGTTAATACAGCTGCTACTAGTTGGGTATGTGCTAACAACTATTTTTATAGCAGAGAGTGCCTGGATAGTAATGCTGGTGATGGTTATTATGGTCATTGCTGCAAGCTGGATTTCCTTAGGAACGGTAAAAAATAGACAAGGTATATTATTTCGATATGCTTTTGTTGCTATTTTAGTGGGTGGTGGATCAACGCTTATTCTAATAACGCAAGGCGTAATTAATTTAGCTCCTTGGTTTGAACCAAAATACATGATCCCGTTAGCAGGGATGATTTTTGCTAATTCAATGAATAGTGTCAGTTTGGCTGCTGAGCGGCTAGATGCTGAATTACAGCGTAATAATGAATACAAAAAAGCTCGTTCACTTGCTTTTAATGCCGCATTTATACCTGTTATTAATTCTTTATTTGCTGTTGGTTTGGTAGCATTACCGGGAATGATGACTGGGCAAATACTGTCGGGAGTTTCTCCTGTAATTGCGGCTCACTATCAAATTGTAGTGATGTGTATGATATTTGGCTCTGCAGGTTTGTCTACGGCCTGTTTCTTAGTTTTAAGTAAGCCCGTTTTTGTTAAACTTACTTAAGCGCTATGAGCTATCAGTGTCAGTTTCCTTTCTGCTATGATAGTGTCAATATATTAATCAATGAGATAGATAAATAGCAATGGAAGAATCTTCTAAAAAACAACGACGCGGCATATACTTATTACCTAATTTATTTACCACTGCAGGCTTATTTGCTGGGTTTTATGCAATAGTAGCTGCAATTAGAGGTGACTTTGAGTCAGCAGCCATTGCAATATTTGTAGCAATGGTGATGGATGGCCTAGATGGGCGTATAGCGCGAATGACTAATACACAGAGTGATTTTGGTGCTGAGTATGATAGCTTAGCAGATATGGTTTCATTTGGGCTTGCTCCAGCGCTAGTCACATATCAATGGGCGTTATTAGGAACAGGAAAGTTTGGCTGGATGGTGGCCTTTGTTTATGCAGCTTGTGGGGCATTACGATTAGCACGATTTAATACCCAAATTGGAATTGAAGATAAGCGCTACTTTCAGGGCTTGCCTAGCCCTGCAGCTGCCGCATGTTTAGCGGGTTTTGTGTGGGCCGGAAGTAATAATGATTTTGAGCCATCAATTATAACAAGTGTTGCACTGCCACTCACCTTTGTTTGCGGTATTTTGATGGTCAGTACAGTGCGTTATTATAGCTTTAAAGAGCTTGATCTTCATGGCAAAGTACCTTTTATTGTTATGCTAGTGCTGGTGTTGGTTTTTGCACTTATTGCTAGCGATCCTCCGATTGTCTTGTTTGGCGGTTTTATGATATATGCTTTATCAGGCCCTATTCTAACCTTAATAAAAGTACGACAACATCGATTAAATCGAGAAGAACAAGATAAATAAAAGGAATTTTGATGGCTCAATCAAGTAATAATATTCGACCATTTTGGGATATTATCCCTCAGTTTTTTCTTATCCCTCTTAAGGGTACAGGCGTGATTGCATTATTGTTATTTACGTCATTAGCAACATTCTTTCTGCATCCCCTTATTCTTATAGCCGTTCTCTTTCTGGTTATAAAATATGGTATGGAAATATTACAAAACACAGCCGAGGGTAGGCTAAATGCACCCGAACTGAATTTTAAAGTTTTGAACGAAAATTACGAACTACCTTTTAAACAGCTTTTTTTATTTTTATTACCTACTTTATTATTGACTCAGGCTACTAGTTTTACTGCCTTTATTATTATAAGTAATATTATATTATTTTATCTTTTTGTTTTGCCTGCAAGCGTTATGACACTTGCATACACACATAGTTTTTTTGCTGCGATCAATCCCTTTACTCTAATAAGTTTAATGGGGCGAATAGGCTGGTCATATGGCATTCTTTATGTGTTTTTATTGCTTCTTAATGGTGGTGCTTCAGCGGCGTATTATTTCTTGGTCGGTGACAGCCTTGATTCTTCACTTTTTTTGGCATCATTATTCCAGATTTATTTTGCTTGGGTGATGTATGCCATGATGGGCTATGTTCTATATCAATATCATGAAGATATTGGCTATGAATTGCCTGAAGACAGCATTGAAGAAGATGAAGATTCTACGGTTTTAGCCCGTTTTCACCATCTAGTTGAAACTGAAAATTATGTAGCGGCGCAAGATGAGTTAAGAGATATAGTTTTACGTGATCCTGATAATTTAGATTTAAGGATGAAGTTTCATAAAATAGTAAAAATGGCAGGGGATAATAAACAATTAGCGATTCATGGTGCGGGATTGATAAGACGATTATTAGAAAGGCGAAAGTGGGTGGACGCTGTTAATGTGTATTTAGACTGCATTAAGGTGGATCCAGATTTTAGACCAGAAAGTGATGTACATTATTTACCATTAGCTGAAGAAATGAGAAGAATGAGGCTTTATAAGCAAGCCATTAAATTAAGTAACGGCTTTCATCAACATTATCCAAAAAGTGACCAAATCCCGTATTTATATTTATTGGTCACAAAAATATTTATTGAAGATTTATCACTGGATGAAAAAGCCAAACCCATTCTTGCCTTACTGCAAAAGAAATATAATGATCATGAAATAGCGCTTGAAGTTAAACGATATAACACTTTTTTGACAAAGATATAGTTTATTGCTTGAATGGTAACGGGTATA
>CAYSGK010000253.1:1285-2859 GCA_964430395.1 uncultured Methylophaga sp. | reverse complement strand
AAACACGCATCTAATTTTTCAAAATGTTCTGTCATTGATTGTTGCCATCTTTTTTTCATGCTGGGCCGCATCCAAACACTACGTCTCTGCCCCGTTTCCGAGTCACGCATTTCTGTCCAGCCTGCATGAGATGGGAAATGATCAGCGTCATGATGTTTCCACACAATAGGAATGACCGTGTAATGAGTTAATTGACGTAAGGTTTTTTCAACCAAACTAATATCTATACAAAAGTCCGATGCCAGAAATACCATCGCATGGGAACTTGTCACTAAATTAGTTGCATGTATCAAACCTTCTGCTCCAGCCGATTGTGCTGGTACTGCATTACGGATCATATCGGCGGCTAACATCGGCATACTTCGCCTCATAGTCGGCATAATAGATACGTCTTGGCGCCACTGTTCATCAAAACCTGCCATAGCAAAACGATCACCTAGACTAACAGCTGAATGGGCAATAAGTTGAGCCAGTTTAGCCAAGTTTTCATTTTTGGCAGTGGCTATACTCATTGATTTAGATAAATCACCTAATAGCCACAAGGTTACAGACGATCGCTGCTGATAGCGTCTCACTAACCAACGGTCACCGGCATTAGCCATGTTGCTACGCAAGCTTGCTCGAATATCTAATCGCCTAGGATCAGGATAATCAAATAAATCTGCAAAACCAGCAAAACGATCACCTGAACCTAAAGATGTACCTGTATGCGCTCCGGGTGTATGACCAAATACCTTATGCGGGTAACGATAATGAAACTCATCTTGAGCACTATCACTCATAGTAATAACCTATCACTATGGTGTAGAAATAGTATCGCGAAGAGCCTGCACAAATAGTGGCATAATTTTTTCACGTCGGCTTTCATACATTGGTGACAAAAATACCCTATGATTTAGAGCAGGTAATAATACGGCATGCACATCCTCCGGCAAAACATGGTCACGATTTTCCAACCAAGCTGAAACTTTAGCCGCACGAATCATTGCAGACATCCCTCGAACGCTAGCACCCGCCACCACAAGATCGTCCATATAGATATCTTCTATCTCAATTCCAGCTTGTGTTGGTTGCCATGTAGCATCCCATAATCTCACCACATAATTTTCAATTTCTTCCGAAACAAAAATAGCATTTTGGATAGCACGATCTAGCGCATTAAGATCCTTATAATCTAACAAAGGTTCAGAAATATCAGCTAATAAGGTATCGACATTATGAAACATAGGATCAAAAATCAGCTTACGACGAATTGCCGCATCAGTGGGTCGGTCAATACTGATCTCAAAAAGAAAACGATCGCGTGCAGCGGCACTTAACTCAAATGTTTCTTCTTTTTCAACGGCATTTCGATCAGCAAACACCACCATATGAGGAAATTTATATTCACGACCAAATGCTTCAGCACTGTATTCAGCCATAGCGCGTAATAATAATGATTGAACTTGAGGCCGAGCACGATTAATTTCATTAAAAAAGAATACCGCCGTATCTTCACCATGCGCAATAAGTGGACCGGGATCAATAATAGGCTTACCCTCAGCATCAACCCATGCGCTATAAAGCAAATCATT
>CAYSGK010000253.1:0-1185 GCA_964430395.1 uncultured Methylophaga sp. | reverse complement strand
CCCGTTGTAGTGATTAAAAAGCTAATACCTGATAATACTTTCCAAATCATCTTATCCCAAAAATTCTCATCTAATGCCGCCACCACAAAAATACTTGGGTTTGTAAATCCACCAATTGCTACACACCAACAGGCAATAATCGGCAGTTCAATTCCCGCCCCCATCGCAGCACCGAAAAAGCCAAAATTAAATACTGACATTAAGGCATAATCAACATGGGCACGAATCAATGTTGCAAAATCATATGTGCCATCCCATCCCGGTATCGGATACCATTTAGTAAACGTCATTATCCAAGCCGACAAAATCAATGCCATTGCTGTAGCGACACCACCTATTAATAATATTTCCATTTGTTACTCCTCAAATTAATTACAAGCACATCATATCTTGCTTGTTGGTAATAATAACCTCAAATATGCCCAGTAATATCGGGCAAATTTCCCTGTGATATTATCTTGTCTATTATGCTCTGCATTAAAGTCATAAACTAAGTGAAATTATTAATGATATTTTATGAATCTAAAACGACAACTTTTATATAGGATCTTGTTTATTGCTATTATTTGTTTAGCGGCAAGTGCTCTGTATGTACTTTATCAAACCAAGCAACAGGCCGTCTCCGAGGCTACTTTCACAGCCAATAGCATTGAAAAACAAATGAATGCGCAATTATTACAAATGTTTAGCCGCTATGAATCTTCTGACTCTTTCCCTAACACCGACCTATGGCCAGATATTAATGGCTTGTCGGGTTTATGCATCCAGTTTTTATCACTCTCTGCAAACCGACAGCGTAAATTATGTAATCAAACTATAACAACAAAGCAAACTTGGCCTAATTGGTTTGGCTCCTTATATCAGCAGTTTTTTGACCCCAGTTTTGAAGTCAAAAAAAATATCTACTTCAACGCGCTTGCCTATGGCTCAATCTTAGTGTCGCTGAACCCACACATTCAGACCGCACGAGCATGGAATAATCTACAAGCTGTTATTGGTGTTTTATTTGCCAGTATCTTAGCCGTCTGTTTGCTTGTTTATTTCACCATCAATAGAATGCTGCAACCTGCTCAACTGATTGTTACCGGCCTTGAAAAGATGCGTAACGGACAACTTGATACACGCCTCCCCGCCTTTGCTATTAAAGAATGGAAACAAACTAGCGACGCCATTAATCAATTAGCA
>CAYSGK010000252.1:0-2884 GCA_964430395.1 uncultured Methylophaga sp. | reverse complement strand
CTTCTACAGCTTATAATGCAAGCAAATTTCTGCATCTTGAATGGTCACGGGTATAAATCATCTATCGTAATTAATTGTTAGCATTCTATTTCTTAATCACTCTTACCATATGTCGCCCAATAGCAATAAGTAAACTCAATTATTCTTTTCATTTCCATAAGCAATTATTATAAATGAGCTGCACCCCTTTGTTTTTACTATTCCATATACGCTCATTTAGACTCCCAGCCAGATATTAGATTGATAAATAATTGAAAAACCTAATCCAAACGTCAAAAACCCAATACTAATTTGTAAGCTATTGTGCAACCACGTCAATTTACTTGATGCACGCAAAGGAACGGCAATCACCATCGAAAGTAAGGCCATTCCCACTATCGAACCCACACCAAATAACAAAATATAAACCATGCTTAATGGCACAGATTTTATTGTATCGAGGGTAAGCAAGATAAGTGCGGCTGATCCTGCTAAGCCATGCATAAAACCAATAAAGAGGGTGCGGTAAGGAAACTTTTCATGGCGATGATCATGCTTGCTTTGACCGTGATCTCTTTCACCACCATGTGAATGTGCATGAAAATGTGCTGTCGCATTATTGTGCTGATGACTGTGATAATGAATTCTTTCTTTAATAAAGCGGCGAAGCACGTCAACACCAAGTAAGACCAACATAATACCGACTGCAAATTCAAGCCTGTCAGCCATTTGTTGGGAGATAATGGTATTCATAAAGATAACGATGGAGCCAAATAAAAATAGTGTGGTCGTGTGACCAACCCCCCATATTGCACCATGTTTGATACTGGCTCTAAGCGAGTGTTCTTTGGTCGATATAGCGGCAACCGCAGCTAAATGATCCGCTTCAAGGGCATGGCGCATCCCAATTAAAAAGCCAAATATAAGTAAAGTAGTCATTGTTAACAAATCCTCGGTAATTGCTCACCCACTAACATATCAATAATTCTATTTCCGACAAAACCGGTTTCTAATATCACTTTTCCTTGTGGCGACGCTTCAACCTTGCCAATCATACAACTATTTTTTCCTGCTGGATGCTGTTGCATTAGTTTAATAAGGGGTTCGGCATCTTCAGCCGCTACTCTAGCAACTAGTTTGCCATCATTCACCAGATAAAGTGGATCCAGCCTCAACACCTCACAAACACCCCGTATTTCTTCACGTACTGGGATCTTTGTTTGATCAAGCGCTATAGAAATATCACTATTGCCAGCAAATCCATTTAGTACCGTTGCTAATCCACCTCGGGTTGCATCACGCATACAGTGAATATCTAGACACACCGCCAACATGTTCTGAATTAAATCATTTAACGGGTGGCAATCTGTTTCAACACTAATTTCTAGTGCAAGTTCACCCCGCGCATCAACAATAGCCGCGCCATGATCACCGATAAAACCGTTAATGATCACCACGTCACCTGCTAAGGCTCTATTGGCTCGAATATCCGTTGATTCTGAAATCACGCCGACACCCGCTGTATTAATAAAGAGTTCATCGGCGGCGCCACGCGGTACCACTTTAGTATCACCTGTCACGATACGCACACCGGCCTCATCTGCTGTTGCTTTCATTGATGCAATAATACGTTGCAAGTCATCAATGGCAAAGCCCTCTTCTATAATCATGCCACAGGTCAAATAAAGCGGTATTGCACCACCAACAGCCAAATCATTAACCGTACCGGTCACCGCTAATTTACCAATATCCCCTCCGGGGGAAAACAAAGGATCAACTACATAAGAATCCGTTGTTAGAGCCAAACGATTCCCCCGCTTGGTTAATTCAGTTAAATCAAAACAGGCTTGTTCCTCAAGCAACGTTAACTCTGCGCTATCAAAGCCGGCCACAAAGATCTCATCAATGAGATCGTGCATTGCTTTGCCACCCGCACCATGCGAAAGAGTTATTGTCTTGCCGATAAATTTTGTTTTGGGTAAAGGAATCATCATGCTCTTTTTTTCTCATGATATCCATTGTTAAAGTAAGCGGCACAAGCACCTTCACTTGACACCATCAACGCCCCCATCGGGCAGGGCAAGATCATTATAAATACAAAATAGGGAACTAACTCATAAAATAAGGAACAGATCCTCAAACACCTTAGGAGATTATAATGATGAACGATTTTATGAGCCATTTCAGCCAGATCCCAGAAAGAACCCCGCATCGAACGTTGCCGCCGCCATGAACTAATGGATATTCTGTTTTTATCTATTTGCGCCGTTCTATGTGGGGCAGAAGGTTGGGAAGAGATAGAAGATTTTGGTCGAACGAGACTAGATTGGTTAAGAAAGTATTTTCATTTTGAACACGGTATACCCAAGCATGACACCATTGCCCGCGTTCTGAGTCGCCTTGAGCCTACTGCACTACAAAACAGCTTTATATCATGGGTTAATGCGGCTTCACAGTTAACCGATGGAGAGATCATCGCAATTGATGGCAAGACCGTACGGCGTTCATTCCAAACGGGCAATCGAAAAAGTGCTATTCACATGGTGAGTGCATGGCGTGTCAAAATAATATCGTGCTAGGACAACGGAAAGTGAATGAAAAAAGTAATGAAACGAAGTAATGCCGGAGGCAGTAAATCACCGCCATTCCAGCACTGCTAGCGCTACTTGAACTCAAAGGTTGCATCGTCACTATTGATGCGATGGGATGCCAAACAGCCATCGCTGAGTCGATTATCGAACAAGGTGCAGACTACGTATTAGCCTTAAAAGGCAATTAAGGTGATCTGTCCGAACAAGTAAAACAACTGTTTCACTATGAAGGAGAAACAACACTCAACGAACAACGTGTTGAAGATGTTGACGCAGGTCATGACCGTATGGAAAAGCGACACTGTAGGCAAATA
>CAYSGK010000251.1:0-2885 GCA_964430395.1 uncultured Methylophaga sp. | reverse complement strand
GTAATCAATCAAGTCGACCCTATTGATTCCGTGCGACTTTCGACCACAAGCAGTATAAGGAGACTGCTCACATACTTGTCGCCAATATGCAGATTGTTCCTTGTTATTTAATTTTGTAAATATTTCAGCTAATAAATATGCAGCCACTCCGTAGCCATCAGTTTTAGTTGCAATGTATCTCTGATACCAATAAATACTCTCCCATATATTCTCATCTCTAAGTGTGTGACCAAGTGCTAAATATGCTGCAATATTTCCTTGATTTGCCGCCTTGCGATAATACTCCTTCTCTAATTTTGACTTGCCACTAAAACCATAACCCATACCCACCGAGTATTGTGCAGAGCTAATGCCAGCATTTGCGGCCTTTAGACAAGACTTATTTTTGTTTGCAATTTTATAATTATCACCCTCTTTGACGAATTTCATACATAAAATCTCATTCGTGTCTGTAGCGGCAACAGCAAGGATAGAAGAGAGTAGCAATATAATTATAATCAAGTAATGTTTCATTTTTTAAGCATCTCAAATCAATGTGATAAGACCCTGAGTGATTCCTTTAAAATTTATAATCAAGCACTCAGCCAACCTATTTTTTAATCATTACTATGCAAAGCAGTATTCAACCCACCCCACAATGAACCATCGGTCATAATCGCTTCAACCGCTCCTGTTTGGCTGTGTCTTCTATACAACAAGCCTGATTGACCTGATAGTTTTCTGGCTGAGACAATCTCGCCATCAGGCATTTTTACTTTGGTACCAGCGGTTAAATATAAACCTGATTCAACAATGCAATTGTCGCCAAGTGAAATACCCAATCCAGCATTAGCACCTAGTAGGTTCTTTTTACCCATTGAGATAACAGTTTTGCCACCACCTGATAGTGTGCCCATGATTGATGCTCCGCCACCGATATCAGAGCCATCACCGATCACAACGCCTGCGCTGATACGACCCTCGACCATTGAATGACCTAATGTGCCAGCATTGAAGTTACAGAAACCTTCGTGCATGACTGTGGTGCCTGATGCTAAATGCGCACCCAATCTGACACGGTCGGCATTACCAATACGTACACCTTCTGGGATCACATAATCGGTCATTCGAGGGAATTTATCGATTGAGGTGACATTGAGTTGATGATCTTCTTCGGCAATGAGTTCACGTAGATTTTCTACTTCATTGGGCAACACTGGGCCTGCTGATGTCCATGCTACATTGGCTAGTAGACCGAATACGCCATCAAGATTAATCTCATTTGGTTTAACCGCACATTCTGATAATAGGTGCAGTCTTAAATAGGCATCTTCAGCTGATTTAGGTGTGTCGTCTATTGACTGAATTTCAACTTCTACAAAATCACCTTTAATGATGCCTACTTTTTGCGCCAAGCAGCTACGGGCGATTTCTTTATTAGAGCGGGGAAACCATACATCAATGGTTGCACCTGATTTACTATCACTATAACGGTGTCCAATACGTTTAATTGTCATGTTTTATCTCTATTTGTTTCAATAATAATTGTTGGTAGCTTACAACGATTTAATTTCGTTGCAATGCCAATTTAATAATTTGCTCTGTGCTCAATCCATCGGTATCTAAACTACGGATCATCTTCTCAGCTTCTGCGGGTTTGTACCCTAATGATACCAAAGCATCACCAGCTTCATCTTTTGCACCTGCTAATTTAGCGGCGGCGGTCACTACGGGTTTTAAGCCCATTGCACCACTGATATCTTTTAGACGATCACGCATTTCAACGATTAATCGTTCGGCTGTTTTTTTACCTACGCCTGGCAAGCGGGTCAGGCTCGCCGCGTCGCCTTCTTGTACGCTACGTGAAAAATCATCCACATCACTCCCTGATAATATTGTTAGTGCTAATTTTGCACCCACGCCATTGACCTTTAATAAGCTACGGAACAGTAAACGCTCGCGTGTTGATGCAAAACCATAGAGTAATTGTGCATCTTCTCGCACGATTAAATGAGTGAATAATGTGACTTCTTCATTGACGGCGGGCAGATTGATGAATGTGGACATAGGAGCGGCTACTTCATAGCCTACACCTTGCACATCTAACACAAGATCTGGGGCTTGTTTTTCTAGAATAATACCTCGTAGTCGTCCGATCATCTGCCGTAACGCCCTTTTCGGTTTGAGGTTCTCATACCTTCGGGTAATTTACTCTTTTTAACTGCACCATCAATCGCTGCATGGTTCATATGGGTGATAGCACACGCTAGCGCATCCGCGGCATCTTCTTCCGGTGCTTCTGCTAACGATAAAATCACTGACATCATATATTGCACCTGTTCTTTTTTTGCATGTCCATTGCCTACTACCGCTTTTTTTATTTGCGTAGCGCTGTATTCATGCACCGTTAAATTTTGACTTACTCCAGCACAAATTGCTGCGCCTCGTGCTTGTCCTAATTTTAAAGCAGAATCGGCATTTTTATGTAAAAATACTTTTTCAATTGCCATCATATCAGGTTGATAGCGTTCAATAATATCGGTTAGGCCTTCAAATATTTGTTTCAGCCTATCGGGGAAGTCACCATCGCCCACCATCAAGCGACCGTTAATCACATGCTTTATTTTTTGACCATCAAATTCAATAATGCCAAAGCCTGTTTTGCGTGAACCAGGGTCAATTCCTAGAATTCGGGGCACTGATAATGCTCGTTAGGCTTGTTCTGCTAGCTGCGCCATCACTTCCTCTGAGAAGTCAGCATTTGAATAAACCGCTTGCACGTCATCTAAATCTTCAAAGGCATTGATCATTGCCATCGCTTTTTCAGCATCTTTCACATCTAGTGCAATCGTTGTTTCTGGGTGCATGGTGATTTCTGCTGAAACGGCTTCTAATCCTGCGGCATC
>CAYSGK010000250.1:0-2886 GCA_964430395.1 uncultured Methylophaga sp. | reverse complement strand
GATTGTAATGACCATGATGCGGAGGCATTTCCTGGTAATGTTGAAATATGTGATGATCGTGGGCACAATGAAGATTGTGATCCCACCACAATAGGAATTGAAGATACTGATAGTGATGGCTGGAATAGTTCGAAATGTTTTAATACCGATGCTGGTGGAAGACGCAATTATGGAGGACGTCTTTAATATGAACGAGGCTGTGAATATCATCTTGGATAAAACAATGATGAAGGTTTGGGAGAACATCTAATGCAACGAGGTCAGTTAAGTACGCTATATCTGAAATTGGTCGCTCTACTGTTTTTATTTATAGGATGCTTATCGGTAAATGCAGCAGATTGGCAACCCGAGCTAGTGGCGAGTACTAATGCTGATTATCGTGAACCAGATGAAGCTTTTCGCATTTATATACCATCAGAAGTACCTATTGAAGAGTTAAAAAATCTTGCACTGGAACTTGATAATATTGATATTACGGCAATGGTCTCAAGGGATGGTGATTATGCTGTTTATCAATCAACGCAACCACTTGCTACCGGCTTTCACCAACTTCGAGTTGTTGAATATTTAAGCGATGGTAGTATTAAAGAATTAGCTACATGGCGATTTGATATTCGTCAATCAAAACTTTTTCGCCAATATGCTTTTGCAGCGAATACGCAATTATCAGTTAATCAACGTATAGCGGATAATAATTTATCACAAAATACGCCTTCCAGGTTGCAAGGGCAAGGTAGCGCTCAGATAGCCTACGCTGCAGCGAATGGAGAATGGCATACCGATGGCCAAATTGATCTACTTTATAATAGTCTAAATAACAATGGTCGAGATTTTAATAGTGGAGAATTTCTATTTTCGGCGGGTAATACCTATATGGATGCACGTATTGGGCATCAAACGGTCGGTTCAACCAGTTTAATAATGAATAATTTTCGCCGGCGGGGAATATCATTAGAGGGTCGCTTACCAACAATTAATACAAAAATATCAGGGTTTGCTTTAGCCAGCGATGACATTATTGGATTTCAGCGTGGTCTAGGTGTGGGAGATTCCAGGCAACGAGTGGATGGTATCACGTTTGATAGTAGCCCTTTTACCGAGATACCTCAGAAATTTCATATTAGTGCAACATGGCTAAATGGTAAAGGACGTGATAGTGCGGGCTTGGTAGCATCTGATTCTGCCACACTGGATGCTTCGGTTAGTGCATTAGAATCTGGTCTAGCAAAAGGTTCAGCTTGGTCAGTGAGTGTAGATAGCCTGCTGTTTGATGATAAATTACAACTTCGTGGCGAATATGCTGGTACGGATTACAATTCAAATACAACGGACGGACTGGCATCAGAAAGTGATAATGCTTATAGCTTGTTGGCTATGCTTATAGACACAACAGCATCGGGACTCAATTGGAATATAGGTGTTGAAAATAGCGAAATAGGTACGTTTTTCAAAAGCTTGGCTAATAAAGCATTGCCTAGTGACCAGTGGCGCTTACATACATTTACGGGCATACAATGGTCAAACTTTGGATTGCAAGGTGATTATCAAAAATTAAAAGACAATGTTAATAACCTTACAGAATTACCGGAAATTGAGACAGATATAGAGAGTGTAAGTGCAAATTGGGCACCGACACTGGCTACAACGGATGGTTGGTTAGGATCACCTAGCTTAAATGCAATATATAGTCATCAAACTCAGGATCAGAATTCAACGCCGGCTGGTTATTTATTAGCTAAAACAGATAATAAATTAAATAATTTACAAGCAAATGCTATTTTCAGCTATCCTTCCTTTAATTGGGGGCTTGGTTTTGCCGAGAGTAAATTTAGAGATCATTCCAAACTTCAACATAATACAGATACCCATGGTATTAATATAAACAGCAATATGTTGTTATTAAATCAACGTCTGACTTTAGCCCCTTCGGTTCAATATAATCAAATTGAAGATTTAACCTCAAATGAAGATTCAACCGCAATTATCTATGGGCTACAGTCTGTAATGGTCTTTAAACCTGAAAAGTTAGATGGATCCTTTGACATTAGTGTTAACCATAACTTCACCACAGATCAGTTAATTAGTAACAATACACTGGCAGTCAATATGGCGCTAAATTGGCACCTAGTACAAGCAAAGCGGAATAATTTTGGTTTTGATATGGGGCTAAGTGGCATGTATAACGATCTTAACGATCATGTCACTAGAACAAATACATTAAATACCTATCAGGTATTTTTAACATTTTCAGCAGTACTACCATCACGTGCCGGTCAAGCACAGTGAATGAGGATCTTTTTATGAAACCATCACTAATGAAATACATACTAAACCTTGTTTTTGTATTTATGATGATATTTTCTGCATCAACTCAGGCTCAAATGGGTTCGGTGTCAGCTAGCAATACACCATCGCATGTAGTGATAACATCAGCAGGTCAGAGCGTAATTCGTTGGACGATAATTGATAATGTGGCTAATCCCGGGATGATAAGTGTCAGTTCGCCAAATGGTGTATTTTTTGCGCCTGATAATAGTGTACTAGCCACTGTCAATAAACCATTACAACTAACAAAAAATGTAACAGTATCAGGTGCCACAACATTTTCATTTACTGAATCAGTATTTGTACCTCAAAGTGTTATTCAAACTGCCCAGAAAAAAGGGTTTAGTAGTTTTGCTTATGCAAGACAGTTTACTGATTTTCCAGACAATTCAACACAATCTGGATCAGTCGTCTTTACTATTACAGGTGGCAGTGCTGCCAGTGAGTTAACGTTTAGGCGTGCTGAAATGGAATTTGATGATGGCAGAACGAGTGAAATTATAGATACAAATTCTACGTTAAAAGCGCATGCAATACTGAGTTATAACGGTACAGGTTTAC
>CAYSGK010000249.1:0-2886 GCA_964430395.1 uncultured Methylophaga sp. | reverse complement strand
CAAAATAAGCAGCAAGCACCTAAGGGCAGTTTAGAAAGCCTATTACCGGAAATATTGCTTGAGCTGACAGAGTCAGGAAATATTTTGCTTGCTGACGAACAGGGTTTTTATTTAAGTGCACAAGGTTTCCCTCATGAAACGGCAGAACAATTGTCGGCATTAAGTGCCGATTTGTTTTCACTCTATGGTCGTCATCAAGGCTTATTGAAAAATAATTTAAGCCTAGAAACAAGTGCTTGGTCAGTCGTAGACGCAGCAGGAAATGGACAATTAGGCTTTTGGCCATTATGGGTAGGTGATCATCATTTTGTTCTGGTGATTAAAGGGCTACCACTATTAAATAAATCGGCATTGATGAAATTAATTTGGATATTGTCTATTCGTTATGGAGATTAATATGGTTGTTCAGCTTAGGTTCAGTTTTAAAATGATATATTTAAGAATATTATTAAATAATGTTTTAGGTGAATGATGGACGCTTTTACTTTTATGGTGTGTCCTCACGATACGGCTAATAATCCCGATAAATGGTTTCAATTGGCACAGTATTTATCAAAAAAATTATCAATAGGCGTGCAGTTTTCGCAGAGTATTGATTTTGCTGAATATCACCAAAAGTTATCACAAGCGGACCTAATTTATGCCAATCCTCAAGATTCTCTAAAATTAATTAAGGAACAGGGTTATATTCCAGTTGCACGCCCATCAAATATATATGATGAGATTGTATTTATTGCTGGACTTCAGAATGATGCGCCAGTGATGGAAGATATAACAGATGAAGAGGTCATCAGTGTGAACTCAATGATGGTGACGCGAGTGGGCATTAAATATTTATTCGATAATAATATTAGACCTGCAAGGATTCGCTCACAAGCAACTTGGATGGCTGTCGTTAAAGGTATTTTCAGGGAAAAATATAAATATGGGCTGGTCTACAAAGATTTTTATGATGGTTTAAATAGCTTAACAAAAAGTGGTTTTACAACGCTGGGACAAACTAGTGATGGCACCATCTATCACAGCATATTGATTGCTAATAGATATAAAGAGATGGCGGGGGAGTTTCAATCCTGTTTTGTTGGGATGTCTAATGAAAATGACCGTAGTCACGAAATATTACAGAATTTGGGTTTTGAACGCTTTTTAGCGGTTGGTAATGAAGATATTTTGAAATTTGAGGCGCTATCTACTCTTGGAGAAGAGTTGATGGTAAATGAGTAGTATAAGGTAACTTACTAATAGAAAAAAGGAGTAGTTTATGAGAGCAGATATGTTGAGTTCAGTCTTAAGCGATTTGAATGGCAGCACAGCAGATATTGAAGCATCAGGTGTCGTATCAACAGATGGTTTAATGATGGCAGCAGAATTGCCTGCGGGTATGGATGAAGATAGGGTGGGCGCTATGAGTGCGGCTATGTTGTCTTTAGGTGATCGCACAGCACAGGAATTAGGACGAGGTACTCTGGAGCAAGTGCTTATAAAAGGTGAAAATGGTTATGTGGTGATGACTCATGCGGGTACGGATGCCGTAGTTACAGTCATTGCAAAATCAAATGCCAAGCTGGGTTTGATTTTCTTAGATATAAAACGTGCTGCAGAAAGTATTGCAAAATTAATTTAATTTCTGGGTTTAGCTAGGAGTTTACGTCATGCAAGATATGAATCCTGAAGATGTTACGGGTGACTATAAGGAACATTTACTGCACTACAATGATGGTAGTCAGCGCACTGTTTTGGTCAGTGATGTTGAGATACCTTACCCGGAAGGACGGTTGATTGTGTCTTCAACCAATGCTGACGGTGTGCTGACCCATGTAAATCAATCTTTTGTCGATATGTCAGGTTTTTCTGAAGAAGAATTAGTGGGGCAACCACATTATATTTTACGCCACCCTGATATGCCGCCTGCCGCTTTTAAAGATCTCTGGGACACCGTATTAGCCGGTAAACGTTGGCAAGGTTATGTGAAAAACTTGCGTAAAGATGGCGCGTATTACTGGGTCTATGCAACCGTTATTGCCAATATTCGCAATGGTGAAGTGAAAGGCTATACCTCTGTTCGCCGTAAGCCTTCTCGTAAAAAGGTAGAAGAATGTATTGCACTTTATCCAACGTTGTTCTAGGGAATTAATATGGCTTATCAATTTACAGTTAGCCCCGATTTTGGTCCATCACATATTGCGGGTTGGCAAATATTTAATACCTGGTTACAACGTCAATTATCCGAAGGCATTCACTTTGAACTTTATGATAGCTTTGAGCAACAACGACAAGCGATTAGTAACGACAATGTCGATTTGATTTATGCCAATCCTCATGACGCGGCGATGCTGGTTAGAGAAAAAGGGTTTCTGGCTATTGCAAAAGCCAGTAACAAACCAGATGAAGCCATGATTGTTGTCAATGCAGAAAGTGAAATTCAAACGGTTGAAGACTTGCAGTCTGGCACCAAAGTGGCAACAACTGACGATCCTGATGTGCATATGATGGGCATGATCATGTTAGAGCCTGCTGATTTAAATGCAGAAAATATTGAGGTGATAGAGTGTGATGGCTATGTTCTGGTAGCAAAACAGTTACTTAGAGGAACAAGTGATGTGGGTTTCTTTTTAGAGGAGGCATTTCAGGACCTCTCCGCTATGGTAAAAGAGCAAATGCGTGTTTTGGTCACTAGCCAAATTCAAATTGTGCAGCACGTATTATTGCTTGGCCCAAAATTAGCCGATAGAAAAGATGAGATCAGTGAATTATTAGTTGCTATGAATAATGATTCAAATGGGCAAGGAGTTTTGGAGAGTCTTGATATTGCTGGCTGGGAAAAACTAGAACAAGAAGATATTGAGTTTATGATCGATTTAATGAGTACATTAGTGGAATAACAAA
>CAYSGK010000248.1:0-2894 GCA_964430395.1 uncultured Methylophaga sp. | reverse complement strand
AAGCAAGTTGAGGAGCTTATTGCTCGCTTGGCACAAAAAGCGCGCGCATCAGGTATTCATCTAATATTAGCAACGCAACGCCCCTCAGTCGATGTCATTACAGGTTTAATCAAAGCCAATATTCCAACGCGGATCGCTTTTCAAGTATCATCACGTATTGATTCACGAACAATTTTAGACCAAATGGGCGCGGAACAATTATTAGGGCAGGGCGATATGTTGTATCTCCCGCCAGGGTCAGGCTTGCCAGAACGGGTGCATGGTGCGTTTGTAGATGATAGTGAAGTGCATGCAGTTGTGAATTTTCTAAAAGAAAATGCTGAACCTAATTATCTTGAAGAGGTTATTCAGACTCCAATTGAAGATGCGGGTGGTGACGGAATAGCGGATGCCAATGATGGCGAACAAGACCCACTTTATGATCAAGCTGTGCAAGTAGTAGTTGAGTCACGCAGAGCTTCTGTATCAGGCGTGCAACGTAGGCTTAAAATAGGTTATAACCGTGCGGCGAGAATTGTCGAAGCAATGGAAGCGGCAGGTGTTGTGTCTGCCATGCAGGGTAATGGTAGTCGAGAAGTTTTAGCGCCACCTCCAAGAGATTAGTATACGTTGTCTTTTTCACCATGACGGTGTTAAAAATATTTCCAAAATGCTCATTTACACTAGTAAACTGAGCTTTTGAAAGTATTTTTGCCTTGTCCTAGCAAAAAATACTTAGTATGCATATTTGTATAATGCAGTAATTGTTAGTGAACAGTTGTCACATTAACAACATTAAATAAAAAACGGAAAATTGAATGATAAAACTAATGACACGATCTTTGTTTGCAGGTCTTGCACTTACTTGGTCTTTTTCAGTAATAGCAACAGAATCTGGAATAGAAAAACTCAATCACTTTGTGCAAACTGTCGCGACCTTTCAAGCAGACTTTACTCAAACCGTATTTGACCCTAATGGCCAAGTCATGGAGGAAGCGAATGGTACGTTTGCATTAGATCGTCCTGGACGGTTTCGTTGGGACTATCAAGATCCGTATCCACAACAAATTGTGGCAGATGGGCAACGCATTTGGTTTTATGATGTCGATCTTGAGCAGGTTACAGTTAACTCACAATTAGAAGCGCTGGCTGATACACCGGCAACCTTATTATCAGGTGTGACAAAGCCAGAAGATAAGTACTTACTTACAGATATTCCTTCTGATGACGGTATGTTATGGGTAGATCTTGTTCCTAAAGAGCTTGAATCTAGCTTTCAAAAAATTATGGTAGCCTTCGATGAAAAAGGCCTTCGCCAAATGATAATGAAAGATAGCTTTGATCAACAAACACGTCTGGTGTTTAACAACGTCGTTGAAAATCCTAAATTAGCGGATGATTTATTTGTTTTTACTCCGCCAGAGGGTGTTGACGTAGTGGGTGAGACGGAACTTAATCTTAACGCAGTAGAGCAGTAATATTGATAAGTGATAGATCTATAACCATTCAAGCTGAAACATTTTCACTCTCTCGTCACTCCCGCATGTTTTTAGCGGGAGTCTTGCTTAGACTCAGATCCCGGCTAAAAGCTTGCCGGAATGACGAAACGGTACTGGTATATAAGTGAGTAGCTTATTTGAAAATATTGATGATCTAGCAGGGCGACCACTTGCAGATCGAATGCGTCCGGCAACGCTGGATGATTATATTGGTCAAAATCATTTATTAGCTGAAGGCAAACCACTCAGGCAAGCCATATCATCTGGCCACCCACATTCAATGATTTTCTGGGGGCCGCCCGGTACGGGTAAAACGACACTAGGAAAATTAATCGCTGGTTACTGCGATATGGAATTTGTCTCGATTTCAGCCGTATTAGCCGGTGTTAAAGAAGTACGCTCCGCCGTTTCTAGAGCGCAGCAAATACAACAGGAACAAGGTAAGCGAACACTATTATTTGTTGATGAAGTACATCGCTTTAATAAATCTCAGCAAGATGCTTTTTTACCCTATGTAGAAGATGGCACGTTCACCTTTATTGGTGCGACTACTGAAAATCCCTCATTTGAATTGAATAATGCATTGCTATCACGAGCGCGTGTCTATGTATTGCAGTCATTAGGTAGTGAAGACTTACGTCAAATAATAGATCGCGCAATGAATGATGATAAATTGGGGGTAGCTGATCGAGGAGTTGAGCTAGCCGATGAGCTACGTGACCAATTATCACAAGCCGTTGATGGCGATGGCCGGAGAGCACTTAATTTACTAGAAATTGTGATTGATCTCGCTGATAGCAAAGGTCAAAAACAAGTTAAAGAGGATGACTTGGCCGAAGTGTTATCCGGCACATTACGCCGTTTTGATAAAGGCGGTGAAGCTTTTTATGATCAGATCTCAGCATTACATAAATCAGTGCGAGGTTCATCACCTGATGGTGCTTTATATTGGTTATGTCGAATGTTAGATGGCGGTTGTGATCCCGTGTATCTAATGCGTCGAATAGTACGGATGGCGAGTGAAGATATCGGTAATGCCGATCCACGTGGTTTACGCATCGCCTTAGATGCATGGGAAAGTTTTGATAAATTAGGCCGACCAGAAGGTGATTTAGCGATTGCCCAAGCGGTGGTGTATTTAGCGAGTGCACCGAAAAGCAATGCTGTTTACACGGCCTTTAATGCCGCGATGAATGATGTGAAAACACAAGGTTCAGCCGAAGTGCCTATTCACTTACGTAATGCACCGACTAAGCTAATGAAAGAGTTGGGTTATGGCAAAGAATATCGTTATGCCCATGATGAACCTGATGCGTATGCGGCGGGGGAAGATTATTTTCCTGAGGGTATGACACCTCGGAATTATTACCAGCCTGTTAATCGTGGTTTAGAGATTAAGATTGCTGAGAAGTTGGA
>CAYSGK010000247.1:0-2903 GCA_964430395.1 uncultured Methylophaga sp. | reverse complement strand
GAAATAACTAACTATTTTTCAGATGAGGATAAAATAATTATTGAAAATGCTATTGCCCATTCTGAAAAGCATACGAGCGGTGAAATTGTTCCTGTTATTGCTAATGCCTCTGGTCAATACTCGGGTGCTAAATATATTTTTGGTATGTTATTTAGCTTGCTTACTTTAATTATTGTTTGGTTGAGTATCCAGAACTTTTTTCCAGATGAAGACCAATGGGGAAATGAGATAGTAACAGTGATTTCTTTGCGATGGGTATTGGTAGTTATCCTTTTAGGCTTCATTATTGGAACAATTATCGCTTCAGTATTCCCTGATCTTAAATTGCTTTTTACGTCGAAAAAAGAGATGAAAGAAGAAGTAGAGCGCAGCGCCAGAGTAGCCTTTAATCAATTTAGGGTAAGAGGAACTGAGGGAGCAACAGGTGTGCTTATATTCGTTTCAGTATATGAGCAGAGTGTCAGAGTATTAGGTGATGATGCTATCAATAGAAAATTAAAACAACAGGATTGGGAAGAGGTGTGCGATCTTGTTGTTCAGGGTATGAAATCAAATAAACCAACTGAAAAATTAGTTGGGGCTATTAAGTTATGTGGTCAGTTGTTAAGGCAACACTTTCCATCAGAAGAAAATGATGAGAATGAACTTCCTAATAAATTATACTTGCTAGATTAAAATACAGCAGCATTAAACACAATAGCGCTGATACACTTAGCGGCGAGCATAAAAGTAAGAGACATGAAATTAATTAGATATTTGTTATCAACTTTATTATTAGTCAATTCAGGCGCTGGATTAGCGATCGAACATTTAAAACTGTCAACCACAACCAGTACAGAGAATTCTGGTTTATTAACGGTATTAAATCCGGCATTTGAAAATAAATATAATGTAAAAATTGATGTGATAGCGGTGGGTACAGGTAAAGCTTTAAAAATCGGCAGTCAAGGTGATGTTGATGTGGTGTTTGTGCATGCACCAGCGGCGGAGTTGAAATATGTTGAAACAGGTGATTTTATCGATCGCAAGGCGGTGATGCATAATGATTTTGTAATTGTAGGGCCAAAATCAGATCCAGCAAAAACAGCTTCTGCAAACTCTGCAATTGAAGCTTTGCAGTTGATAGCTAAATTTCGTGCCACTTTTGTATCTCGTGGTGATGATTCAGGAACAGATAAAAAGGAAAAAGCATTATGGCGTGCCGCTCAAATTAAACCTGAAGGTAAATGGTATATTCAAGCAGGGCAGGGCATGGGGGCTGTACTCAAGATTGCCGATGAAAAGCAAGCTTATACCTTATCAGACCGCGGTACCCAAATTGCCTATGCAGATAAAATGAGTTTGGTTGTGACTTATCAAGGTGATAAAGTGCTATTTAACCCTTATCATGTGATGGCGGTAAATCCTGAAAAATATCCACATGTAAAATATGATCTGGCAAGGAAATATATTGAGTTTGTGACTGGTGTGGAAGGGCAGAAAATAATTAATACCTTCCGAAAATTTGGCGAACAGTTATTTTATGGTGACGACGGGAAACAATACATTGAGAAATAAAAAGCAGGCATCAAAGGATGCCTGCTTTTTCGACTAAAATTAGATTCTAGATTTATTTCATTTTATCCATTAAATCTGTGGCTGTTTCTTTAGCTTGTTCCATATCAATATCTTTTGCCATTTCTTTGGCTTTGTCCATCATATCGCTAGAAGCCGTATCATCAGCCATATTAGTAGCATTCGCAGTAGCGGAATCACTTGCCATAGTCTCCGCAGCTGCGCCCATGGCATCTGCAGAAGCGGAATCATCACTCATTGCATCTTCAACCATTTTTTTAGCTTTATCCATCATATCGCTAGAAGCGGCATCATCGACCATATCGGAAGCACCATCAGCCACAGCGCTTGCGGTATCTGAAGTAGCATCCATTGCATCGCTAGCCATATCGGAAGCACCATCAGCTACAGCACTTGCTGCGTCCGAAGTAGCATCCATTGCATCACCTGCCATTTCAGAGGCGCTATCAGCGACAGAGCTTGCTGCATCAGATGTCGCTTCGATTGCATCGTTTGTTATTTCAGCGGCAGAATCCGCTGCATCTTGTGCTTGATCACAAGCAGAAAGCATCAGCACTGATGAAAGTAGTAATGTTGCAGTGATTTTGTTCATAACTTAAGATTCCTTTAATGTAAGTGTGAATAAGATAAATTTTCCAAGATAAGAGTAGGGTATTATGTGAAGTAAGTCAATATTTAATATAAGTTTTTTCTGTGTTTTGTCGGGACTGTTTGTAATTTATTTCGTATATTTAAGTTGCATAAAATAGTGCTGCACCCTGCGAGCGACCAAATATAATCATAGCCCAAAATAATAGCGTGCTACTTAGGCAAAGAAAAACCAGTTTCCACTGTTTATTAAATAAACATTTCGTTGCAAAAGCCAGCTGGATTGCGGTCACTATAAATCCTAAAAGAAAGAATATGAACTCATAGCCTATTGCTTGCCGTGCACTGATGATTTGGTTTTTGAAAAATAATTGGTTTAAAAATACAGCGGTGACAAATAACATTCCACAAATGATAGGTAGCAATAGCAGTAATAGCTCTTTTCTTGAGAGAACTTTTGATTTTGTGCTTAGTTGTTTCATTCAAATAATGTAAGTAGTGCCGTGATAAGTGAATTCAAGGCATAAATCGTTAAAAGACAGCCAAATAAAAGTTGAACAATTAAAATAAACCAATATTTTTTAGGGTGCGTAGATCTGATTACTATTGATGTTGAGTCTGAATGCCGTAAACGACCTGTTACAAGTGCTACACGCACATTATTGAGGAGCCAAACCCCCAAGGCGACTGTCAAAATAGTAACTATTAAAACCATAATGAACTGCGCTGACTCCAATGTA
>CAYSGK010000246.1:0-2919 GCA_964430395.1 uncultured Methylophaga sp. | reverse complement strand
GCTCTGACACTTGTGCTAATCTCTGAAATCTACAGATTGAATGGTCACGGGTATAAAACAGATTCCGGCTAAAAGCTACCGGAATGACGGTATTGTATGGGCTGCAAATTGAATAGTCATGGCTTTAACCCCACTTTCAAGCCAAAAAGATTCTCGATTCAAGCACTCGAGAATGACGGAGTTTATTAAAATACCTGTAGCTTCATTAGAGTGAAAACGCTGTGCCCTCTGCGCCTCTGTGGTGAATCAACTCTAAATAACGGCACAAAAACTGCATAAGCATTCATAACAACGTCACATATTTTTTTGTAAGTATCTATATATTTCAGATCCTTACTTTAATTATATAATGAAAAACAATAGCTTATGAGTGTATTATGCGTTTAACTAATTATTTTATACCGTTTATTGCTCTGTTTTTATTCTCATTTTCCTGTCAGCTTTTCGCCGCTGATACTGAAGTGGAGAATGATATCAGGGTGTTAATTGATGTTTCTGGCAGTATGAAACAAAATGATCCCAATAATCTTCGTGCTCCCGCACTGAGACTTATTGTGGGATTGATGCCTGAGAATGCAATGGCAGGCGCATGGACTTTTGGCGAGCATGTGAAAGCAATTGTGCCCCTGCAAAAAGTGAATAACAGATGGAAAGAAAAGGCACAGCTACAGTCAAATAAAATTAATTCTAGAAGCTTGTTTACGGATATAGAACGGGCATTAAACGATGCAACAAAGAATGTGCAAAAAGGTGATGTAAAATATCGACGAAATGTTATTCTTCTTTCTGATGGTTTAGTTGATGTTTCACCAGACAAACAAGCAAGCCAACAATCTCGCCAGCGTATTCTTGATGATATTATTCCTAGATTAAAACAAGCTAATGTTGCGGTGCATACTATTGCATTATCTGATACTGCCGATCATGATTTATTGCGGGCGATATCATTGGCTACTGACGGTTGGTATGAGCAGGTAGATGATGCTGATGCATTACAGCGTATTTTTCTTCATTTATTTGAGAAAGCGGCACAGCCTGACACAGTTCCACTTTATGAAAATCAGTTCAAAGTTGATGAAAGTGTAACAGAAATGACATTATTGATCTTTCGACAACAAGGCTCTAAACCAACCGAATTAATTTTACCTGATCAGTCAAGGATAACGATGACTGAGTTACCGAGCAATATCACCTGGCATGATGAGATCAATTATGATCTTATTACTATTGATAGTCCAATATCCGGACAATGGAAAATTGATGCAAAAGTAGATCCTGACAATAGGGTAATGGTGGTGACTGATTTAAAACTACATACCACAGATTTACCCAACAATATTCTTATTGGTGAAAGTTTTGATTTTGATGCAAATTTGACGGAAAAAAATAAAATAATTGAACGGCAAGATTTTTTGAAGTTAGTTGACGTACAGCTAAAAGAAGAATCTGAGATAGTTGACTCCGTAGAACGAAGTTTAAATGATGGACAGGAAAAAGGACATTATCGCACACATGTCGGAGACGATTTTCAACCTGGTCGTAATGATGTGGTCATCACAATGAAAAGCGCAACATTTGAGCGGCAACGTCGTCAGAGCATTAATGTTGTAGCGGTACCATTTGAGATCACAGTTGAACGTCTTACTGATCAAGAAACACGTACACACAGATTAATATTAATCCCTGATACTAGCCTGATAAAAGCAGAACATTTAGCGATAACAGCGGTTCTCAAGGGGCAAGATGGTAGTGAATGGTCTTATGATGTAATGAAAAATCTACAGGAGCAGTGGCAATTAACCTTAGCCGATTTAAATGAACACGAGCAATACACGGTGGCGTTACAAATTAAAGGTGAAACGGTCAAAGGCCGCAGCTTGTTTCTTCAACCTGATCCTATTGCATTGCAAGATCAGCCTATAGATGTTGTTGAAAAAGAGGCTGTTGATGAAGAGCAATCTGAATCTTTAAAGGCTAAAGATTCAGACATGCTACAAAGCATTAACCAAGATGTCGCCAGCCCACCGGTTGAAGAAGTGATTTCAGATGAAATGGCAGAAAATACTGATGAGCTGTTATTGGCAGATGATAAGACGGAGCTAGCGCTAGAAGGCGATGCTGAAGAAATAGCACAAAAGAGGGCATCATCAACACTTAAATTAGCCATAGGAAATGGCATTATCGTGATCTTAGTGATTCTCGCGTTATTCTTATGGCGTAGAAGCCAAGCAACCAAAACGAACCCTGGAGATCTATTATAAATGAATATGATCGATCCAATTATGCAAATGCTAGCATATGAATTGGCACTTATCTTTTTGGTGTTGAGCTTGTGGTTAATTTTTAGGGTGAATAAAACAGGTAAACGTGTGCATGTTGATGCGATTAAATTTGTAAAAAAAATAACAAAAGGAAAATCGAAACGTATCGATGATTTGACTCAAAAATTAGCAGAAAAATATGGCTTAAGTGGTGAAGCTCTCTCACAAGCTGTTGCTGATTTTCAAGAACGTGAGCAGAAGATTAACAAAACAGTTGTAAATTTATTTGTTGAACAGGATGGAAAGTTATTGCTTCATTCATCTGAGCAAATATCAAACATAGTTGACGCTTGTTTAGACTTATTGCCAGTAGGGGGTGTGTCTTCAAATGATGATCAAGATAACGATTTGTCATTGAATGAGCAAATAGATGCTGCCCAATTAAAGTTAGATTTATTATTGGCAGAATTAAAAGAAACTTTCGGTAGTGATAATGAAAATGACAAATTTGATGAAGCATTAGATGAGATTGATAATGAAGAAGAAAATGTTGAACCAGAACCAGAACCAGAACCAGAGCCAGAGCCAGAGCCAGAGCCAGAGCCAGAACCAGAAGAGGAAATGGTCTCAATCGATGATGTGGATGCAATTTTAGCGG
>CAYSGK010000245.1:0-2950 GCA_964430395.1 uncultured Methylophaga sp. | reverse complement strand
CAGCCAGAAATTCCTGTTGACCAAGTACCAATGCCACCGCCATCTTTTAATTGAGCAAGAAAGATAACAATAGTCGCACTTCCCCAGATTATCCATGTAAACAAATGAGGTGAGGTTTTTCCTTTGAGTATCGAATGAATATAAGGGAAATAGGCAAATATCGTTAGAATTATGGCAATAAAACTGAGTAGCTCTTTATATAACATTTAGAGATAATTATTGCGCTTTATATTCATCGAGCAACTCCATAATGGAGATATCACACCCAGCACAGCCAGTTACCGCACCTGTTGCAGATGAGATTTTTGCTATATCAGTAGCGCCATCTTCAATTAATTGAATTACTTTTTGTTTCGTTGTACCGGTGCAGAAACAAATAATGTCTTTTTTATCTTTTTGTTCAGCCATTTTAATAGGTTTTGGCTAGCTCAGTGAGTAAGGTCATTTGAGCAGAAATAGCGTCCTCGTTATCTGTACGTGTAACCCGTTGATAGCGCCCATCCTTTGATAAGATCCAAGCTTGGCAATTATCGGCGAGATAAAGTTCTAAATCATTGATAATGCGTTTCTTCAATTTTTTTTGTTCGATAGGGAAACAGGCTTCTACACGACGAAGTAAGTTTCGCTTCATTAAATCAGCACTGGCGGCCCACACTTCACAGTCCCCATCATTTTCAAAATAGAACACGCGAGTGTGTTCGAGAAAACGGCCAACAATGCTGCGCACATGGATATTTTCAGATAAACCTTCAATACCTGGTTTGATACAGCAGGTGCCACGCACAATTAAATCAACGGTTACACCTGCAATAGATGCTTTGTAGAATGATTGAATGATTTCTGGTTCAACTAAGGCGTTTACTTTGGCAATAATTCGGGCAGGCTTTCCGGCTTCAGCATTGCTTATTTCACGATTAATACGCTCTAATAAGCCTTCATGCAGGGTGAACGGCGCATGCAATAACTTATGCATTTTAGGAATTTTGCCAAGGCTGGTGATTTGGGCAAAAAGATGGCTGACATCTTCGCCAATTTTTTTATCGTTAGTGAGTAAACCATAATCGGTATAAATACGCGAAGTACTGCGATGGTAGTTGCCCGTGCCTAGATGGATGTAATGGCGTAATTTATTGTTTTCACGACGCAAAATTAATAACATTTTAGCGTGTGTTTTATAGCCTACAATGCCATAAACAACATGCACAGCAGCCTGTTGTAAACGAGCTGCTAGGGCAACATTTGCCGCTTCATCAAAACGTGCACGAAGCTCAATAACGACAGTAACTTCTTTACCTGCCTGTGCGGCTGAAACTAAAGCATCAACAATTGGCGACTTTGCACCGGTTCGATAAAGCGTTTGTTTGATGGCTAAAACAGTTGGATCGGCTGCCGCTTGCTTTAAAAAATCAATAACAGGTGAGAATGATTGATAAGGGTGATGTAACAACACATCTTGTTTGCGGATCGCAGCAAAGATATCACTGTCAGCTGAAACAGCTGAAGGTCGGCCTTGCGTAAAATGCTTAAATTTTAAATTAGGGCGCTCAATCATTGAGTAAAGTGCTTGTAAACGACTTAAATTAACTGGGCCATTGACCAAATAAACATTATTTTGGTGCATACCACATTGAACACGTAAGAAATCAACCATTTCTTCAGGACAATTATGAGCGATCTCTAAGCGCACTTCATCACCATAATTCCGATGCGTTAATTCATCCGATATGGCGAGTAATAAATCGCTGGTTTCCTCAGTATCAATTGCTAAATCACTATTTCGAGTCACGCGAAATTGATAGCAGCCTTTCACTGTCATGCCATAAAAAAGATCATCTGCAAATGCATGGATAATAGACGATAGGAATACAAAACGGTATTCACCTTCATTATGCAGTTCTTCAGGTAATTGAATAACACGTGGCAATGCCCGTGGTGCTTGTAAAATAGCGGAACTACGATTGCGGCCAAAAGCATCTTTACCTACTAATGAAACGATAAAATTCAAACTTTTATTGAGTAATCGAGGAAAGGGGTGTGAAGCATCTAAGCCGATTGGACTTAGAATTGGTGCAACTTCTTCCAGAAAATAGGTACATAGCCAAGATCTTTGTTCATCTGTCCATTGGGCACGAGGTAGTATTTCAATAGATTCTTTGGCAAGTGCGGGAATTAATACCTCATTCAACACTTGATATTGCTCATCAACTAATTCGTGGGCCCGCTTTGAAATGAGTTTCAACACATCATGAGCAGTAACTTGATCGGCTTCAAGATAAGGGTCACCTATTTCAATTTGTTGAATTAAACCTGCGACACGCACTTCAAAAAATTCATCAAGGTTAGTCGATGAAATGCATAGATAATTTAAGCGCTCTAATAAAGGCACATCGGTGTCTAAAGCTTGCTGTAATACACGCCAGTTAAACTCTAATAAGCTTAATTCGCGGTTAAGGTATAGTTCGGGGCTGTTAAAATCTATTTCTTCCATAAAATCATTATATACTGAATCACATAAGAATGTTGTTTATTAAAACACATAAAAGTTACAATTATATTAATATATGCAATAACTTAGCGCGTATACATAAATAAATTATTACTTAGTGATTATTTTAACGTAGAGGTATGGGCAAAAGATGATGCGTGAATTACCAACGGTGTTTATCAAATAACTCGGGGTGAGCCCAAGACTTACTATTTAACCAATCCTTTTTACGTTGATAGCTTTCTAGGGCATAAACGAATAACTGATGATTTTCGCTTGATTCAAACTGTTTCATACCTAATGCAAGATAATCATTTAACTGCCAGCCTTGTTGTTTAGAAACCTCGATGTCGCTAATTAGAATAATATGAGCAGTATATCGGTTGCGAAGCGTACCTAACCACTGTGTTGCTTCAGACTGACTAAGCGTGTCAGTAATATCACTAACAAGCGCAAGATCAATAG
>CAYSGK010000244.1:1268-2990 GCA_964430395.1 uncultured Methylophaga sp. | reverse complement strand
GTTGGAGAATTACTCGACTTCAAAGTTTGACCATTTCCGTTTAAAATACCCATACCATTTTTGAATTCATCAAATATTATATTGACCTTATACGCTCCCTCGCCCCTTTCTTTATCAACTATTCAATCTCAGCTGAATCAAAACACGCTTGATTTACTTGATGAAGTATTAATACACCAATCTGTTGCTTCAACTAATGATGAGTTATGGCAACGGCAATCTGATGGAAAAAATACGCCCGCTGTCTGTCTAACTGAAACACAAACAGCAGGCCGTGGTCGGCGAGGTGATCAGTGGCATTCTCCTGCTTCTGGAAACTTATACCTATCTATAATATGGCCATTTCCCGCAGAAACAGCGCTTAATGGCCTTACGATTGCTATTGGAATAAGCCTAATAAGCACCCTAAAAGAAGTAGGAATCAATGGCTTACAACTAAAATGGCCTAATGATATTTTATATAAAAGACGTAAGTTGGCCGGAATTCTAGTAGAATCACGTTTCGGTAAACAACAAAATACCGTTGTGGGGATCGGCCTCAATTTTGAGCTTCCGACTGCTACTCAACAACAAATTCAACAAGCAACCACCAGTCTTCAACAGCTTTGTACAGTCGTACCCTGTAGAAATGAACTGGCAGGAAAAATAATCAATACAATGATAGAAACTCTACAACACTTCCAAAGTCATGGCCTACATGATTTTATTAGCCAATGGCCGCAATATGATGCATTAGATAATCAAGCCATTACATTAATTAATGATAATCAACACACTGATGCAATAGCGCGTGGCGTCAATGAACACGGTGAGCTCCGTTATCAAATCGGCGAAGAGCTTCATACCCTGTCTAACAGCCATATCAGCATAAGGTTTGCATCATGAAATTATTAGTCGATATTGGCAATACCTGTGTTAAGTGGGCCGTTCTTGAAAAAGGCGGCCCAATCGAGAGCCATTCCTTTACCCGCAAAAAAACAACCATCAAATCTTCGCTTACCAGCGAATGGAAAGCACTTGAAGGGATCGAATCTATTCATGTCTCTAATGTTGCAGGCGATAAAATAGCCCAACAACTTACCGAGTGGACAGAAAAGAAATGGCAGATCACACCGACATTTGTAAAAAGTGAATCCAAACGCTTTGGCGTAACAAATTCTTATTCAGATCCTGAATTATTAGGTATTGATCGCTGGTTAGCTATTATTGCCGCAAGACAACATGCACGCCAAGCCACCTGCATTATTGATTGTGGCACTGCTATTACTGTTGATATTGTTACCAAGTATGGCATACACCAAGGCGGTATGATTTTGCCTGGTTTGTCGCTCATGCGTGAAGCATTAGGTGATAATACCAATATGAGTGATAACGCCGAAATCAGCGATTTTAAGACCTTAGCCGTTAATACCCAAAGCGCGATTCAAGCCGGCACACTTTATACCGTTTCAGCGAGTTTAGAACGCCTTATTGATGACCTAAGCACTCAATTTGATAATAAAATCCGCTTTATAATTACCGGTGGCGATGCCGAAACAATATTGCCATTAATTAGCGCATCGATCTCACACTACCCTGACATCGTATTAAAAGGCCTCGCCTATTACGCGCGACAAGATGATAGAAAACCGCATCATCCGCAACATAGCAAAATGGAAGAAACCGCAGAAGCTGTGGAAGCTGTGGAAGCTGTGGAAGCTGTGGAAGCTGTGGAAGCGTAAC
>CAYSGK010000244.1:0-1168 GCA_964430395.1 uncultured Methylophaga sp. | reverse complement strand
GAAGCTGTGGAAGCTGTGGAAGCTGTGGAAGCTGTGGAAGCTGTGGAAGCGTAACATTTTGCCAATCTAATAGTCATAAGCAACACTATTTTTTAAAATTTCACTTTTAGGATAACCACCATGAAACATAGTGCTACTTTATCCCATTTTTTACTGCTCACTTTCCTTGCCTTCTCATCCACTACTTTTGCTGAATCAAATTGTGCTCACAATAATGTAAAACTACAGGTTTTAGGCTCTGGTGGCCCAGAATTAGGTGATAAACGCGCATCAAGCGGCTACTTAATCTGGATC
Organism: uncultured Methylophaga sp.; assembly: GCA_964430395.1. Taxonomy (GTDB): domain Bacteria; phylum Pseudomonadota; class Gammaproteobacteria; order Nitrosococcales; family Methylophagaceae. Next base: position 874 of record CAYSGK010000244.1, on the reverse strand, counting down.
AACGGTAAGGCAAGTGTATTAATTGATGCCGGTGCTGGCAGTAGCCTAAATTTTGAAAAATCATCCGCTAAGTTTGAAGATCTACAAGCCATAGTCTTTAGTCATTTTCATGTCGATCATAGTGCTGATTTTCCTGCTTATATCAAAGGTTCATTTTTCACATCTCGGCACAATGACTTGCCGGTGTTTGGTCCCGAGGGTAATGCTCTAATGCCCTCTACAACAGAATTTGTAAACAAAACCTTGGGCGACACTGGTGCCTTTTCATATTTACAAAATTTTGTGAATATAGATCAATTCAGTAGTTATCATATTCAAAGTCATAATGTGCCTTTAACACCACATAAAATACAATACTATCCACTAACAGATAATTTAAACCTTAGCGCCATTCCCGTTCATCATGGGCCTATTGCTGCTGTTGCATGGCGAGTTAATGTGTTTGATTGCTCAATCACTTTCTCTGGCGATATGAATAACCAGTATAAAACACTAGCAAAACTGGCAAACAACACTGATATTTTAGTGATGCATAATGCCATTCCCGAATCAGCCAAAGGTGTCGCCGCAAACTTGCATATGAAACCTTCCGAAATGGGTGAAATTGCTAACAAGGCCAACGCCAAGTCAGTGGTGATTTCACATCGAATGCTTCGCACTTTAGGCCATGAACCTGAAACAAAACAACTTATGGAAAAAAATTACTGCGGCCTCATTAACTTTGCTGATGATTTGGATATATTTCCTATTCCATAGATATAATTATTTGTCAGATCAGCTAATCTACTGTACTCTTCGCATCCTAAAACTGAACAATGGAGAGCTGGCCGAGTGGCTGAAGGCGCACGCCTGGAAAGTGTGTATAGGTTTATCC
>CAYSGK010000243.1:0-2994 GCA_964430395.1 uncultured Methylophaga sp. | reverse complement strand
ATATACCCCGATTAAACACACCACCATTCACAACAAACTATTTTTTAAGGACCCATTTGCATGAGCCCTCGCTACGCATGTACTGTTAACCCTAATCCTGAACTCAATAACACCCCTGAATTGGGTATGGATGAAAAATCGCTAGAACAAGACTTTAAAAGTTACTACGGTAACCATCTTGCACAAGATAAAGGGTGTGCATCAGGCCATTATCTCTACACGTCATTAGCTTTAACACTCCGCGATCGTTTATTTGAACGCATGAAGAAAACTAAAATGGCTTATTCTGAAAGCAAGTGTAAACAAGCTTATTACATGTCTATGGAATTCCTAATGGGCCGCGCCATGGGTAATGCAGCTTTGAACCTAGGTTTAAGTGAAACGGTTACAAAAGCAATGGTCGATCTTGGTTTAAACTTTGAAGAACTAACTGAACTTGAACATGATGCAGGCTTAGGTAATGGTGGTTTAGGTCGCCTGGCAGCCTGCTTTATAGATAGCTGTGCAACATTACAATTGCCAGTTACAGGTTATGGCATTCGCTATGAATATGGCATGTTTCAACAGAACATTGAAAATGGCAACCAAATGGAAAGCCCTGATCACTGGTTACGCGATGGTAATCCGTGGGAGCTAGAACGCCCTGAATATACACAGCGTATTAAGTTTGGTGGTCACACTGAGTTCCGTAAAAATGCCGCCGGCAATATGGCTGTGCATTGGGTTGATAGTAATGATATTTTAGCTGTGCCTTACGACCTACCGATTCCGGGTTATCAAAATGGCACTGTCAACAAATTACGTTTATGGAAATCAGAAGCAACCGATGAATTTAATCTAGAAGATTTTAATGCCGGTTCATATACCGAAGCAGTAGCGAGTAAAAATGCAGCTGAAAACATCAGCATGGTACTTTACCCAAATGATGCCAGTGAAAATGGTAAAGAGCTTCGCCTTCGTCAACAGTATTTCTTAGCTTCTGCAAGTTTGCAAGATATTCTCGATCATTGGATCACTAATAACGGTGAAAACTTTGACGACTTTGCTGAGAAAAATTGTTTCCAACTCAACGATACGCACCCGACTGTTGGTGTAGCTGAATTAATGCGCCTATTAATGGATGAGCATAATATGGGCTGGGATAAAGCATGGACTATTGTGACAAAGACAATGGCCTATACAAACCATACTCTATTGCCAGAGGCACTTGAACGCTGGCCAGTACATATGTTTGGAAGACTGCTTCCACGTGTTCTAGAGATTATTTATGAAATCAATGCACGTTTCCTAAGTGAAGTGGCACGTAAATGGCCTGGCGATAAAGCACGCTTGGCTAGCATGTCAATCATTGAAGAAGGTGGCCAACAACAAGTCCGCATGGCGCACCTTGCCATTATTGGTAGTTTTTCTGTGAACGGCGTTGCCGCTCTGCATTCAGAATTGTTACAAAAAGGTTTATTTAATAACTTTTTTCAACTATGGCCAAACAAATTCAATAATAAAACCAATGGCGTAACACAGCGCCGTTGGATGGCATGGTGTAATCCAGAATTAACTGATCTTATCACTGAGACTATTGGTGAACAGTGGGTTACAGATCTTGAACAGCTCAACAAACTCACTCCATTTGCAAATAGCACAGCATTCCAAAGAAAATGGCACAATGTTAAAGAATCAAACAAGCAACGCCTTGCAAATTTGGTTAAGCAAAGTTGTGGCGTTACATTTGATACTGATGCAATGTTTGATATTCAAGTAAAACGTATTCATGAATACAAGCGTCAGTTGCTTAACGTGTTACACGTTATTCATCTTTATGATCGTATCAAACGCGGTGATACTAAAGGTATCGTTAAACGCTGTGTCCTCTTTGGTGGTAAAGCAGCTCCGGGTTATGCCATGGCAAAAGATATTATTAAACTTATTAATAATGTTGCCAATGTTGTCAATAATGATCCCGATGTGGGCGATAGACTAAAAGTGGTCTTTCTACCAAACTATCAAGTGTCAGCAATGGAGGTTATTTGCCCAGCTGCCGATTTATCTGAACAAGTTTCTACAGCAGGTAAAGAAGCATCAGGCACAGGTAATATGAAGTTCATGATGAATGGCGCCATTACTATTGGTACGCTAGATGGTGCTAATATCGAGATCCGTGAAGAAGCCGGTGATGAAAACTTCTTCCTATTCGGTTTAACTGAAGATGAAGTCGAAAAAGAACGTGTTGGCTATAACCCGCGCGCCATTATCGCAAAAGATCGCGACCTCAAACGTGTGGTAGATTTACTCGAAGGCGGACATTTCAATCAATTTGAACCAAACCGATTTGATAATATTATTAATGCCTTCACTAGTCATAATGACCCATGGATGACAATCGCAGACTTCCGTAGTTATATTGATGCCCAGCACCTTGCTGGACTAGCCTATCAAGATCAAGGCCGCTGGACAGCAATGAGTATTATGAATACAGCAACAAGCGGTAAATTCTCCACCGATCGCACCATGGAAGAATATAATAACGAAATTTGGAAGCTAGAGAAGGTTAGCCCTAAATAGTTAAATGTGCGCCTGTAGCTCAGTTGGATAGAGTGCTAGTTTCCGAAGCTAGTACTCATGAGCAAAACGGGCACAGAGGCTAACAATCATTTCGGGTATAATTCAAGGTTTTGCGCCTATAGCTCAGCTGGATAGAGTGCTAGTTTCCGAAACTAGAGGCCGCAGGTTCAAGTCCTGCTAGGCGCACCATTCCCCGTCTTTTTGCACCAGATCACCAAGCTAACACTCACCTTTTTTCGAAAATCAGGCTTATGCTCATGAGTGTTAGCCTAGGTTAAACAATTTTCCCCGAATTTGTGCTGTGCCCAGATCGTGCCCATTTTGTGCCCACGACTCTTTGTGCCTTTTAAATGTAAGGCTATTTTGAGTGTTAGCCTATACCCGTAACCATTCAATTTGTAAGCACTTCGCTTTTATGTATGTCTGATCAAGAAT
>CAYSGK010000242.1:0-3050 GCA_964430395.1 uncultured Methylophaga sp. | reverse complement strand
TTGATGATTTCATGATTGACTCCATTTTTGTTTTTCAGCTAAAAATGCAATATCGATATCTTCATCTTCAATAGCAGGTGAATGAGCAGTCCAGTTAGCATTACTATCAGTAGTGTCCTGCTTAAAAATAGCTGCTTTTTGTTTCATGTTACTAAGTTGAGACTGCTGTTCTTTTAATTGAGCTTTGAGCTGGTTTGCCGTTTCAGCGGAGTGACTTATCTTTGTGGTAATTGACTTTAAATGGTGCGTTGTTTCTAATTTGCGCTTTACTAAGCTGCGAGCAAGATTGTCTTTATCAGATTCAAAACAGAGTTTTAATTGTTTATCTAAATCTATTAACGACTGCTTTAGCTCATTTTCTTGCCCTTGCAATTTCTGTTGTTCTAAATCTAATAGTTTGATTTGCCGTTCACTGTTTGAAAGTGTTTCTTCCATTTCGCGAATTGCTTGTTTAAGCAATAATTCAGGTTCTTCTATTTGATCTAGCACTGCGTTCATATCAGCGTGAAATAAGCGTGATAGTCTAGTAATTAAGGCCATGTGTGTTCTCCTGTGGTTAAATTTACAGTTCACATTCTAGGCGCACCTTAAGCGGTTAAATAGACACACTTAAGTAAACAATGAGCGGGTGATTTTTACAAAAAAGTTACATATCAAAGCCAAGAAAGAATTACACTAACGGCATGAAAAAAATAAAGATCTTAATTGTTGAGGATGAAATCGCCATTCGCGAAGGTTTGATCGATGTCTTTATCTATCATGGCTATGATGTTGATTCATCTGGGCATGGCACTGATGGATTAGAAAAGGCATTAACAGGTCAATATGATTTGATCTTGCTCGATGTGATGTTGCCGGGTTTAAATGGCTTTGATATTTGTAATCAAATCCGTGAAAAAGACCGTGACCAAGCCATTATTATGCTCACCGCAAAAAGTAGCGATGAAGATATTATTGAAGGTCTTTCATTGGGTGCAGATGATTATGTTGCTAAACCCTTTTCAATTGCCCAATTGGTCTTGCGAGTGCACGCGGTATTACGACGTACGCATAGCGTGGTCGACCAACAAAGTAAAATCCAACTCAGTGATCAGGTAATCATCGATACTCAGAACCTTTCTGGAATCAGAGGTACGGAAGAGCTGACATTTACTCGCCGTGAAATCGACATCATGCAGTATCTTTATGCCAATTCACAGCGTCCAGTATCGCGTGATGAGCTATTACATAAAGTGTGGGGTTATGCTGAAAATATTGATTTAGAAACCCGCACCGTCGATATTCATATTGCCAAATTACGCCGTAAAATTGAAAGTGATCCGGCCAATCCACAACATTTAATGACGGTGCGTGGTGCAGGTTATCGCCTGTTGGGATCTGAGTAATGATACGCAGTAAACTGGCGGGCTTAGATAAAAAAACCTTAAGACGTTGGTTGATTTTATTCTTTTTTGCCCTTGCTATTCCAACCGCTATTTTAATTCAGCAATCTTATAGCCGACTGAAATGGGAAACATTTCATCAACACCAGTTGATGGCTGATGAGTTAGCAAACCGAATTGATAAGAAATTTATACAACTGATTGAAAGCGAAGAACAGCGCCCGTTTACCGATTATGCCTTTTTAAATGTGGTGGGCGAGGTTGAAGCACGATTTTTTCAGCGTTCGCCCCTTTCTCAATATCCACTTGAATCGGATATACCGGGATTAATAGGCTATTTTCAGGTTGATTCAGATGGTAAGATGATTACGCCAGTGGTGCCAGAGCATGCAACTGACGCGGTGTATTATGGTATTTCGGATGCTGAGTTAATACAACGAGAAGCCATTCAATCGAAAATAGAAACCATTCTCAGTCAAAATAATTTGGTGAATATTGATTACGCCGAACGCAGTAAGATAGGCAAAAATAAAGCAAGCATAAGTCCGGCACCTAAAGTTACAGCTTCTAGTATTGGTAGCAAGCTAGATGATCTATTTAGCAGTATAGAAAGCGATAAAAGTACCGCTGTGTTAACAGGATCAGCGGCAGAAGAAGTCGCTGACTATGAAGAATCACCAGTACAAGGACAGGCAGCATTTGATGAGCTGAAAAAAAGTGCCACGAAGGCCAAACCACAAGAAAATACCTTGGGTCGAGTAGAAGATTTAGCATTAACAAAACAGTATCAACAGAAAGAAATAGTTGAAGACAAAAAAGCTGAACTGCTTGCACGAAAAGCAGAAAAAAGTCGGCGAGTGGAGCAAAATATACTGCCAGAATCCATGCCATTAGGCGATGAACGTCGACTTGATTACAATGATAATGAGCAAGCGGTGGCATCGGTTGACGCCGCGTCTATGATTAAACCCGATATACAATCACTACGTATCAACACCTTTGAAAGTGAAATTGATCCTTTTGAGTTTAGCCAATTAGAAAGCGGTCATTTTGTATTATTTCGCAAAGTGTGGCTCAATGACCAACGCTATATTCAAGGCTTATTGATTGAACAAAACGTATTCTTAGATAAGATCATTAATAGCGCGTTTTCTGATACGGCATTAGCACAAATGAGTCAGTTACTCGCCGTATATCAAGGCAATGTATTAGCTGCTTTCAGTAGGCAATCTGCACGTGGTTATTTATCAAGCCGTCGTGATCTTAGTGGTGAATTACTGTATCAAACGCGTCTTTCAGCACCATTGAGTGATCTTGAATTACTGTTCAGCATTACTGATCTACCCGCGGGCCCAGGAGGCAAGGTAATTATGTGGTTAGCGGCATTAATGAGTTTTGTTTTGTTAACCGGTTTTTATTTAATGTATCGCCTAGGTGTCGGTCAAATTAACCTCGCCAACCAACAACAAGATTTTGTTTCCGCCGTCAGTCATGAATTAAAAACCCCGCTAACATCGATCCGTATGTATGGTGAAATGTTACGTGAAGGTTGGGCGAGTGAAGACAAAAAAAAGACCTATTATGATTTTATTTTTGATGAAAGTGAACGACTATCACGTTTAATTAATAATGTACTTCATTTGGCAAAAATGACCCGCAATGAACAAG
>CAYSGK010000241.1:0-3070 GCA_964430395.1 uncultured Methylophaga sp. | reverse complement strand
GGGCAACGATCAAATGAAAAATCGGGTAGTCACCACGCAGGAAACCAAGCTAGACATAGTAGAAGACGCTCAGCTGGAAATCAGAAGTCGGGTAATCGTTAAATCACGCTTTTAAGCGCTTGACTGACATCAGCAATAATATCATCTATATTTTCGATACCTACTGAGATTCGAACAAGATCACTGCTCACACCTGCGTTAGCTAACTCTTCATCATTTAATTGACGATGTGTTGTTGATGCAGGGTGACAGGCGAGTGATTTTGCATCACCAATATTCACCAAACGAAGGATCATCTGTAACGCATCGATAAATTGAGCGCCTGCAATTGCACCACCTTTAATGCCAAAACTTAAAATACCCGATGCTTTACCGCCCGTGATTTTTTTACAAATAGCATTAAAAGGGCTGTTAGCTAATGCCGCATAATTGACCCAATCAACTTTGGGATGCTTTTCAAGATACGCCGCAAGTTTTTCAGCATTTTCACAATGTCTTTCCATTCTCAAACCTAAGGTCTCAAGGCCTTGCAAAATTTGGAATGCATTAAAAGGCGATAGTGCTGCACCGGTATTTCTAAGTGGCGAAACACGACAACGGCCAATATAGGCGGCTTCACCCAATGCTTCGGTATAAACCACGCCATGATAAGAAGGATCAGGTTCGTTAAGCATCGGAAAGTGTTTTTTATTAGCGACCCAATCAAATTTTCCAGAATCAATAATAACACCACCAATCGATGTACCATGACCGCCGATGTATTTTGTTAGTGAATGCACAACAATATCTGCACCTAACTCAAAAGGTCGACATAAATAAGGTGTCGCAACAGTATTATCGACAATAACGGGTATACCATGACGATGGGCAATTTCAGCTAGTTTTTTAATATCAACAATATTGCCGGCAGGGTTACCAATAGATTCACAAAAAATAGCTTTAGTTTTAGCGTCTATTGCATCTTCGAAGCCTTTATAATCATCGAAAGAAACCATACGAACATCGATGCCTTGATTGGGTAAGGCATGAGCAAACAAATTGTAAGTACCGCCATAAAGCTGACTGACACTGACAATATTGTCACCCACCGTGCAGATTGCTTGAATCGCATAGGTGATCGCTGCCATACCTGATGCTACGCCTAGTGCTGCAAGCCCACCTTCCATTGCGGCAATACGCTGCTCTAGCACATCGGTTGTAGGATTCATGATTCGAGTATAAATATTACCCGGTACTTTTAGATCAAATAAATCGGCACCATGTTGTGTATCATCAAAGGTGTAAGATGTTGTTTGGTAAATAGGAACAGCAGCGGCTTTAGTCGTGCTTTCTGATTCGTAGCCGTGATGTAAAGCAAGTGATTCTAGTTTCATTGTACTGCTCCTAAATTAGTCCCATTTAAAGTCAGATGTGGTTTGTTCTGGGCGATATTTCAGTTGAATACCTTGTAAAAAATTACGCAAAATTTGATCTTTACAGACACGAAAATGTTTATGGTCAGCGCGTCGGAAAAAGGCGCTTAATTCATGTTTACTAATACGTAAGTCAGCAAGCAACAAAATATCTAAAATTTCATCATCTTTCAAATTTAATGCAATTTTCAATTTTCTGAAGATAATATTATTATTGAGCTTCTTTTCGGGTTTAGGCTGTTCGCCTTCACGCCTGCCACGGCGATCATTAATTAAACCATTTAAGAATGTAGCTAATTGTACATCAGTACAGTTTACATACTCTGGGACTTCTTCCTTTTTCATCCAGTTGCTGATTTGCTCACGTGTTACCGCAAGATCTGCTTGAGCAAAAATGGCGATCATTTTTGAATCGTTATAATCAAAAATGTAGCGGATTCGGCGAAGTACGTCGTTATTAGTCAAAGAAAATCCTTATAAAGGCCACAGCTTAATGCCCAGCCACATAAAATAAAGTGATAAAGCTAAGCATAATAGCGTAATTAGACCATAGAGTGGTTGAAAGCCTGTTTTACGGAGCTGATTAATACCAATATAAGCACCAATCGCATTCACAAAAAATGAAAATTCACTAACCACTAATAATGTCAGCAATGGTAAGCTAGTTAGGCCGTCATTAGCCGCTTGGCTACCTCTAAGCACGACCAGTAATAGAAATGCTCCTAAGGCCAGTGCGATATAGGGAAAATCACGTGTTTTCATCAATCGTCCTCAGACCAGACAGCATATTCATTGCCATTTGGATCACTAAAATGAAATCGCCTGCCGCCAGGAAAAGAAAATATGGCTTGTATAATTAAGCCACCGGCCTGTTCAATTTTAGACTGTGTTTTAGCGAGATCATTGCTATAAAAAACAGTGAGCACACTGCCACTTTCAGTTGAAGAGGATAAATCAGATTTATAGAATCCTCCTAAAATACCTGCGTTTGAAAAGGCTATATAGTCAGGCCCATAATCTGTAAAAGACCAACTAAAGACAGAACTGAAAAATAGTTTTGTTTTTGCAAGATCTTTTGCAGGAAATTCTAAATAATCTATTTTCTCGTGTTGGCTCATTGAGGACTCTTTAATAGGGATAGTATTATGATTTTGTGAAGGGATACATAAACTGTTTCCAGTAGCCAGAAGGCACGGGATGACCACTCACACCTAACCCAGAAGGCCATTTGCCTTTAGGCATGTAATAGGTGCCAAATAAGCGATCAAAAAGAGGAAAATGAATGGAGAAATTTACATCAATTGCTTCTTTCTCAATACCATGATGCCAATGATGAAAGCGAGGTGTCACAAGAATAGGCTTGATCCATTCAATATCAAATCGTATATTTGAATGGATATATGTGGCATAGAGATAAACCACAATTAAATATAGGTAGATCATTGATTGATCAAAGCCTAATACTGTCATAGGTATCACCGTTAAACCGCGTAGACAGACTATTTCAACTACATGCATACGTGAGCCTGCAAGCCAGTCTAGTGTGCGAGCAGAGTGATGTACTGCATGGAATTTCCATAACCATGGTACACGATGGAAAAGACGATGCACCCAATACTGCACTAAGTCAGTTAAAAACATTATTTCAAAAAATTGTA
>CAYSGK010000240.1:0-3071 GCA_964430395.1 uncultured Methylophaga sp. | reverse complement strand
TAAGCAATAGAGCGACTATTACATTACTATTATGCCTTGCTAGCCCATCCATTATCGGCACCAAAAAACCGCAACTTGAATGATCACGGGTATATACGGAAAATAATTCTTTGTATTGTTATCTTAGCTGACTACCTTTACTTCCTCGCCGGTTAAAGCCATCATGTTTTGCTTGTTTCTGGTCGAGTTCGCTTTGACAGTTTACGCATAAGCGAACGCCTTGAATGGCTTTGCGCCGAGCTTTGGGGATTTCAGCTTCGCATTCTTCACAATGTTTAAAGCTTTCACCTGTTGGCAGTAGACTGCGAGCTAGTTTAACCGCATCTTCTACGCTAGCATCTATTTGATCTTGTACTGCGCCATCTTTAGACCAGCCACCAGCCATGATTTTATTTTAGAGCCTCATTGGCATAACAACATATTGTCGTTGATGCTTTTCATTTGCAGGTGTGATTAATACACTGCTATTTTCATCAGAAAAAGTGAGTTTTACTTTTTCATCGGGAATGGCATTCAGTAGGTCGAGTAAATAGGCATTATTAAAGGCGATCTCTAATGAGGGGCCTGAATATTCAACGGTAATTTCTTCTTCTGCTGATTCTTGTTCTTGGTTTGTGACGGTTGCTTTAAACAAATTCGGCTCAAGATTTATTTTTACGCTTCGGTGTTTATCATTAGACAATATTGAGGCGCGAGATAGTGCTTGTTTTAATTGTTCGCGATCAGCAATCACTTCTTTGTCTCCACCTAATGGCAATACGCGCTCATAATTCGGGAATTGGCCATCAATTAGTTTTGATGTGAAATGTAGATCTGTTAATTCTACTTTAATTTGTTGATTACTAAAGGAAATAGTTACATTGTCGTCGCTATCATCTAGTAGGCGACTCAGTTCTAGAATCGCTTTGCGCGGCACGATGATATTATTTTTCTCGGCGACAGTTGAGCTGGTTGTTAAGCTGCCCAAGGCTAGACGATGACCATCGGTTGCGACTGTGCGAACAGTATCTTGTTCACGTTCAAGTAACAGGCCATTGAGATAGTAACGCACGTCTTGGCTGGCCATCGCGAAACTGGTTTCATCAAGTAATGATTTTAGTGCTGATTGTGGCAAGTTGATTTCATCAATATAGTCAGCACCTTCGCTATCAGGAAAATCTTCAGCAGGTAGCGTTGAAAGTGAAAAGCGACTTTTTCCTGCTCTGACTAGGGCTTTATTGTCTTTGGCATTAAAATTAATGGTGGCATTGCCGGGTAGCGCGCGACAAATATCAAGAAATTTACGGGCAGAAACGGTTGTCTTACCTTCTTGTTCAACCGCAACGGCTAAGGTTGCAATCATTTCCAGCTCCATATCTGTGCTGGTCATTGTGAGTTGTTTGCCTTGTACTCGCAATAAAATAGTAGACAAAATAGGTAAGGTTGCACGACGTTCAACAATGCTACACACAAGTTGCAGTGGTCTAACAATATCTTCTTGGCTAACTGTAAACTGCATAGAAACTCTCTTCTAATAATGATAGATAGAACTATAACACAGGACTTTTTCTTTCTAAATAGAAGATAGTTTTTTAGCCGATCTAGCTTGAAATTGAACGAAATAAATTGCGGTGATCTTCGGCAATTCTATTATCGGTTTCTATTAATTCTGCAACTTTGCGACAGGCATGTAATACGGTTGTATGATCACGACCGCCAAAGGCTTCGCCAATTTCGGGTAGGCTATGATTTGTTAGTTCTTTCGCCAGAGCCATGGCAATTTGACGAGGGCGCGCAATAGATCGTGTGCGTTTTTTAGAGAGCAGATCCGACATACGAATTTTAAAATAGTCAGCTACCGTTTTTTGGATATTTTCCAAAGTGACTAATTTCTGATGTAATGCGAGTAAATCTTTTAGTGCTACCTCGGCCATATCAATTGATAAGGGTTGGTTTGTAAAGCGGGAATAAGCCATTACGCGTTGTAATGCGCCTTCTAAATCTCGTACATTTGATTTTATACGCTGGGCAATAAAAAAGGCGACATCTTCGGGTAGTGTGACTTGATTTTGCTGTGCCTTCTTAATCAAAATCGCGACGCGAGTTTCTAGCTCAGGTGGCTCAATGGCAACTGTTAAGCCCCAACCCAATCGAGATTGTAGCCGCTCATCTAAGTTTTCAACTTCTTTAGGAAATCGGTCGCAGGTGAGAATAATTTGTTTTTGGCCTTCTAACAAGCTATTAAACGTATAGAAAAATTCTTCTTGTGAGCGCTCTTTCTTCGCAAAAAATTGAATATCATCAATAAGCAATGCATCAGCACTACGATAATGAGCTTTGAATTGATCGATTACATTTTTGCGCAAAGCAGTGATCATATCTTGTACAAAACGTTCTGAAGATAAATATATAACGCGTGCTTTGGGATTATTTTTTTTTATTTGATTGCCGACAGCAAGCATTAAATGCGTTTTTCCTAGGCCAGTTCCACCATATAAAAATAAAGGGTTGTAACCACTGGTACCCGGAGATTCAGCAACATGTAATGATGCGGCTCTGGCGATTTGATTTGATTTGCCCTCAACATAGGTGTCAAAAGTAAACATGGGATTCATGGGGCTGCCAAGAGCAGGTTCAGCAATAGAATTTGTAGATTTTGATGATGATGCTTTTTCTGTATGTGCCGGAGAAGCCATTATTTTAGATCCGACCTCGATTTGCACAGAAGTTATCTTGCCTTGCGTTAGGCTAGTGAGCAAAACATTAATTTTTTGTTCAAGTTGTTCTTGTACCCACGCTTGCACATAAGAGTTGGGCGCTAATAGCCGCAAACTCGATTCTGTTTCGATTGCCTGCAATGGACGTAACCAAGTATTCAGCTGTTGTGCTGATAAATCATCTTCAAGATGGGATAGGCATTTTTCCCACAGGGGTGAAGACACGGTAACTCCTTGGTTATGAAACGGTTTTTATGGGTTTTAAGCTCGCAAGCTGAGCTGTAATATGTTATAGTATAACGCTCATTGAGGCTGTGGATAAATTATATTTTGCACTTGGCGGGAGTAAGGTGTGCTTATTGTCTCTCTTGTTCA
>CAYSGK010000239.1:0-3086 GCA_964430395.1 uncultured Methylophaga sp. | reverse complement strand
TTACGATCTGTAAATAGATTGCTAGCGGTAGTCAGTGCCTGCTCAATATCTTCGAGAGTAGCTGTTTCAACGGTAGCAATTAAGCTATCATCAAAGGGTGAAGTAACATCCAATGAATGTTTATTTTTATTAGTGCGCCCAGCTATTAATAGTGGAAAATATTGCATATGTCTTATCCTTATACAGAGACCGTTTTATGATAAGTATTTTGATCCTGGCGGTTACTTCGTTTCGTCAGGACAAGGCGAAAAAGACGACTCATACGATACAGATTTTTTCTTTTAAGCCTTCATTTAAGATAGCATGATTCAATGAATAATCTACGGCTAAATCAATCAAATGTACGCCTTTAGAGTCTAAAGCCTTTGCCAATGTTGCTTTAAAGTCAGCATGACTAGTTGGACGGTGGCCTGTTGCTCCATAGCTTTCAGCATATTTCACAAAATCAGGGTTTTGATAATCTAAACCAAAATTATTAAAGCCCATGCCTTCCTGCTTCCATTTGATCATGCCGTAAGCACTATCATTAAGAATAATGACCACCATGTCCAACCCTAAGCGCACTGCCGTTTCCATTTCTTGTGAATTCATCATAAAGCCACCATCGCCACAAACGCTAATCACTTTACGATCGGGGTTAATTAGCTTAGCTAACATGGCTGATGGCAACCCTGCTCCCATGGTTGCTAAAGCATTATCAAGCAATAATGAATTATTTTGATAACAAGGATAATTACGAGCGAACCAGACTTTATAAACACCGTTATCAAGCGTTACAATGCCGTCTTCATCAAGCTCTTCGCGAATAACTTGAACGGCACTTTGAGGTAATAATGGGAAGCGTTCATCATCACTATATTTAGATAGACGTGCTTTCACCTCTTTTTTTACGCGGTAGAAATAATCAAAATCCCAGTTATCTTGTGGGCTCAATGCATCGCTTAGGCGATTGACTGATGTGGCAATATCACCCACCACATCTAATTGAGGGAAATAAACAGCATCAATTTGAGCCGGTGAAAAGTTCACATGAATCACATCTTGACCGCTCTCTTTCATAAAGAAAGGTGGTTTTTCTATTACATCATGACCGACATTAATAATTAAATCAGCACGTTCAACGGCACAATGTAAGAAGTCATGATCCGATAATGCAGCGGTGCCAAGATAGGCTTCGTGACGTTCATCAATTACGCCTTTACCCATTTGTGTATTGAAAAAGGGAATGCCGGTTTTTTCGATAAAGGCCAACAAAGCTTTACTTGAACGTTTTCGGTTTGCACCTGCGCCAATCAGCAATAAAGGCATTTTAGCCTTTTTGATCATTTCAACGGCGCTTTCGATAGCATGGCTATCAGCATCAGGTCGACGTGTTGTGGTCACTTTATATAATAATTCATCAGCATCTTCTGCCGCGATATCTTCAGGCAATTCGATGTGTACTGCGCCGGGGCGCTCTTCCATCGCAAGACGGAAGGCTTCACGTACTGTTGATGCAGTGGTGTTGCCATGCACAATTTGTTTGGTGTATTTAGTGATCGGTCGCATCATATTAACCACATCAACAATTTGGAACTGACCTTGTTTGCTAGCTTTAATGGGCTTCTGTCCGGTAATCATCATCATTGGCATGCCGCCAAGTTGAGCATAAGCAGATGGGGTTACAAAGTTAGTGGCACCGGGACCTAGAGTTGCTAAACATACACCAGGTTTGCCTGTTAAACGCCCATAAGTTGCGGCCATAAAGCCAGCGCCTTGTTCATGACGCGTGAGGATCAGTTTAATCGATGAGCCTTGCATGGAATCAAGAAAATCTAAGTTTTCCTCGCCGGGAATCCCGAAAATATATTCGACCCCTTCATTTTCTAGAGCCTTAACAAAAAGATCGGATGTTTTCATGGCGTGCTTCCTTATTCATAATATCTATCAACAGTTTAAAACGAATGTGTTAATTAGATATGTCGGTTCGACCACGTTTTTCTTGAGATATATTATTGTAGAAGAATAAGAGGAACGATTGTTACACCACTAATAATTGCGTTCAATAGAAAAATCAGCTAATGAAATAAGCGCTAATTTGTATTTGGAATCAGGAAGAATGGAAAGGCATGCCTTAGCTAAATCCACTTCATTTTTTGCTGCTTGCGCGGTGTAGGAAATTGCACCGGTTTCTTCAATAATAGTGATGATCTCATCAATTTTATCGCGTTGGCCTTGCTCAATTGCTTCACGAATTATTTGTGCTTGCTGCGTTGTACCTTGGCGCATTGCATAAATTAAAGGAAGCGTCGGCTTGCCTTCAGCAAGATCATCACCGATATTTTTACCAATCACTTCACTTGATTCGCTGTAGTCGAGTAAGTCATCAACCAACTGAAATGCACTACCAAGATGCATTGCATATTGACTCATCGCATATTCAACCTCAGCGGAACTTTGGCTGATTACTGCGCCTAATTGTCCAGCAGCTTCAAATAATTTAGCTGTTTTATGATGAATAACTTCAAGGTAACTTTCTTCGGTAGTATCCGCATCATTACAATTCAGTAGTTGTAGCACTTCACCTTCAGCAATAACATTAGTGGTGTGCGACAAAATTTTCATCAACGGCATTGAATTCATTTCAACCATCATTTCAAATGAACGCGTATATAAAAAGTCCCCCACTAGTACGCTAGCTTCATTCCCCCAAATACTATTGGCTGTTTCATTGCCACGGCGCAGTTCAGAATTATCAACCACATCATCATGCAGCAATGTCGCCGTGTGAATAAATTCGATAATGGTCGCAAGGTTATGGTGCTGATCGCCTTTGTAGCCACAAGCACGCGCACATAAAATAGCTAAAGCTGGGCGTAATCGTTTGCCACCACTATTAATAATGTAATGACCAAGCTGATTGATTAATACTACATCAGATTGTAGTCGCGATTGAATCATCGCATCAACAGCTGACATATCATCTTCGATTAGTGAATAGATGGATTGGATATCCACAGAGCGTACATACCTATATAATAGTGTTTTAAATGTATACCATGCTGCAGGTAGTAATTATCTGACATGGTGTGATTTCATTATAATAT
>CAYSGK010000238.1:0-3095 GCA_964430395.1 uncultured Methylophaga sp. | reverse complement strand
GTCATCACCCTCTAGCTCTCCATTATAGGCATTAACATTTTGACCCAATAAATTGACTTCACGCACCCCTTGCGCTGCAAGCCCCCGAATTTCAGTTAGTATTTTATCAACCGGTCGACTGACTTCTTCACCGCGGGTATAAGGCACAACACAAAAAGTACAATATTTACTACAGCCTTCCATAATTGAAACAAAGGCCGTCGGACCTTCGGCTTTCGGCTCGGGTAAATTATCGAATTTTTCGATTTCAGGGAATGAGATATCAATACGCGGTTGATGACTTTTTCGAACATCATCTAACATTGTGGGTAATCGATGTAAGGTCTGCGGGCCAAAAATCAGATCAACATAGGGTGCACGACGACGAATTGCATCACCCTCTTGGCTGGCCACACAGCCTCCCACGCCAATGATCAGGTGCGGCTTATCGTCTTTCCAGCGTTTCCAGCGACCTAATTGATGAAATACTTTTTCTTGAGCTTTTTCACGGATCGAACACGTATTTAACAAGAGTACATCTGCATCTTCAGCCACCTCAGTTATTTCTAATTGGTGCGAATCTGCTAATACTTCTGCCATTTTTGATGAGTCATACTCATTCATTTGACAGCCAAAGGTTCTAATAAAGAGTTTACCGGCCATATTGTCATTCATATAAAAGGGTCGCATATAATACTATTTATAGCAGTTTAATTCAAAATAAGTGCTTGTTTTTGTTAAAAACAGCTTGTAATGTATTAAGATTAAACCTCTACAGAAAGGATTCAACTAGATGGCGATCAAAGACTGGCCTGCTGATGAAAGGCCAAGAGAAAAATTACTGCAACATGGCGCAGCTGTTTTATCAGATGCAGAGCTACTTGCAATTTTCCTGAGAACTGGCGTCACTGGCACTTCAGCCGTAGATCTTGCCAGGCAATTATTAGCCAGCTTTGGTAGTTTACGTGCCTTACTTGAAGCTGATCAGAAACAATTTTGCCAACAACATGGTCTTGGCCCGGCTAAATATGCTCAGCTACAAGCCGTCTTAGAAATGAGTCATCGACACCTTAAGTCAACACTATCACGCGGTATATCACTCACCGATGCCAGTGATACTAAACGCTATTTACAACAACGGCTTCGTCACTACCCTTATGAAGTATTTGCTTGCCTTTTTCTTGACAACAAACATCGGCTAATTGCATTTGATGAATTATTCAACGGCACCATTGATGGCGCTAGCGTTTATCCACGTGAGGTTGTGAAGCAAGCCCTAGCTCATAATGCCTCAGCCGTTATTTTTAGCCATAATCATCCTTCTGGCATTGCTGAACCGAGCCAAGCAGATCGACAAATAACACAACGCTTAAAAGCAGCACTTGATCTAGTTGATATTCGCGTTTTAGACCATATTATTATCGGCGACAGTGAAAGTCTTTCTTTTGCTGAAAAAGGCTTATTATAAATTTAAACCTTAAAGGAAGAAGCTAATTCTTGTAAACCTGCAGCTTGTTGCGCCAACTCTGCTGATGCTTGAGAAGCTTGATTTGAGCCATCGGTTGTTTGTTCAGTAAGCTGGCTAATTCTAACAACCGTTTGGCTGACTTCTTCTGCAACCGTACACTGCTCTTTGGCTGCTGTAGCTATCAATGCATTCATATCATCAATATCGGCTACTTTGCTAGCAATATCATTTAAAGCCACGCCTGCTGCCGTTGCTTTTTCAACACCGCTGTTTGCTTTTTCACAGCCTGTTGTTACCACCGACACTGCTTCTTTAGAACGTGTTTGCAGTTGATCAATAATGCTTTTTATTTCTTCTGTTGCATCTTGCGTTCGGCTCGCTAGCGTTCTGACTTCATCGGCAACGACCGCAAATCCTCGTCCATACTCCCCTGCTCGCGCTGCTTCAATCGCGGCATTTAATGCTAACAAATTTGTTTGTTCTGCAATGCCTTGAATAACCGCTAAAACTGAGCCGATACTATCACTATCAGACTCCAAACTATTGATTACAGATGACGCGTTAGATAGGCTATCTGCTAATTCCCTAATTGTTTCAACCGCTTCATTGACTATCTGAGCTCCTTTTTGAGCTTCATTATCCGCCACTTTTGTCGCATCAGCCCCTAATTGTGCATTACGTGATACTTCTCCAGCAGATGCAGATAATTCCGTGATAGCAGTAGCGACTTGTTCTGTTTCAGCTCGTTGCGTACGCATATTTTCATTTGACTCACTAGCCAAACGACTTACTGTCTTGGTAGAAATTGAAATATTATTGGTAGACTCGGTGAACTGTCGTAAAGTATTAGAAAACTCACTCAACATCATATTGATCGCTTTACCTAAGGCTGAACCCATTTTCAACGTACTTGGTGGAGCAAGAGGCTGCGTTAAATCAACATCACCTTTTTGAATATCCTTAGCAATAAACGTTAATGAACCTGTTACATAATTAAGTGGTTCCATAATCGTTTTAACCAATGCAAAACAAACAAATACTGTGGCAGCAATAATGACACTCGCCCCGCCAGCAAGAATATAAATTTCACTAGCTGATAGCGATATGCCTTCAACTCCCAACAATACCCACGCAAAACATGCCGCCATCAATATAGCTGGCACCAAACCTAAAAGCAGAAAAGTAGTTGTAAATTGTTTTTTCATATTCAAAGCCCTGACATAATGTTGTTTAATGGTTATCCCACAATACTTAACGTCATTAACCGCTATTTCTTAAACTTAAATAATTGTTCAAATGACTAAGATTGCAATTAATTGTGTTTGCTGTATTTAGATGTAGCACAATATATGCCAAAACAGGCTTTTGTCTTTAAAAAATAAACAACGTAAGCTGAAATGAAGGTTTTTACAGGTTTATACCCGTTAGTTTCGGTGATAATAGCCACTCACTGATAAATAAAGCGGCAAGATTATCCACACTATTTTGCCGCTAATCAACCTCAGTTCGGGTTAAGAATAGTCAGTAACATTATAATTTACAATGACTTGTGAATCATTTCAAAACAGGTAATAAAACCATAAATTCTATAACCAGTGCATTTATTTTAGTGGATATCAAGGCAGGTTTACGTAGCAATAGTGGGCTA
>CAYSGK010000237.1:0-3107 GCA_964430395.1 uncultured Methylophaga sp. | reverse complement strand
CGAACAAGATTCCATTGCCCTATTTTTGGCTGATTGCCATAAGCGTAACGCGCTTGATGATCAATTGAGCTGTATACCCTACTGTGCGAAAACTCATCCATAAATGCACACGGACCATAATCAATCGTCTCCCCTGCTATCGACATATTATCGGTATTCATCACGCCATGAATAAACCCTAAAGACATCCACTTTGAGATGAGTTTTGCTTGAGCATCAACCACCGCTTTAAAGAAAGCGATATACGGGTTATCTGTATTTTTAGCATCGGGATAGTGCCGATCAATTTCATAATCTGCCAGCCGTTTAATCGCTTCTTGATTACCTTGTGATGAAAAATATTGAAATGTACCCACGCGCACAAAACCCTTTGCGATGCGTGTAAGAATTCCACCTGGCACAAGCGTATTGCGCGCAACCTCCTCACCCGTTGTAACAGCCGCTAGCGCGCGCGTTGTTGGCACGCCTAGCTTTGCCATTGCCTCACTGACTAAATATTCTCGCAACACAGGCCCAAGAGCCGAACGGCCATCACCACCACGCGACCACGGCGTATGCCCAGAACCTTTTAACTGAAAATCATATCGGGTGTTATCAGGCGCAATAATCTCACCCAATAAAATAGCACGACCATCACCCAAACGAGGTGAAAAACCACCAAATTGATGCCCCGCGTAAGCCATAGCTATTGGCTCTGAACCTTCGGCGATGTCATTGCCCGAAAAGACATTTAAAGCCTCCAGACTATCGGGGTTTATACCTGTTAGGCCTAACTCTTTAGCTAACTCAGTATTAAATTTTATTAATTCAGGGCTTTTAACAGGTGTAGGTTTTGTTTTGCTATAAAAGTCTTCAGGAAGTCTTGCATAGCTGTTATCAAATTGAATTTTCATAGTGATCGTTCATCGTTTATATTGAAATATTACGTGCTAAATACGTTGTTGATAATTGAGTTTAGCACCCAATTAAATTACAAAATGGCAAAAAAGTAGGGGGGTGGCAATTTAGTTTATAATCCTGATATAAAATCACATATCACACAAGGATTCACAATGAAAATTGGTATTATTAGCGGAAGCCACAGGCAACAATCTCAGAGCATCAAAGTTGCCAAACACATTGATAAATCGTTAATAGATAACAAAATCGCAGACGATACATGGCTGTTCAGCCTTGCTGGCAACCCATTACCATTATGGGATGAAGGTATTTGGGAAGGCGATGAAGAGTGGAAAGCAATCCTAGATCCACTTTCAAAAGAGCTTAGCAGTTGCGATGGCTTCGTCATCATCGCGCCTGAATATCACGGGCAAGTCCCCGCGGCATTAAAGAATTTTTTCCTTATGTGGAAGCATGAACTCTCGCATAAACCCGCACTAATCGTAGGCATATCATCAGCTGGTGGTGGCTCATACCCTGTTGCAGAGCTTCGGATGAGTAGTTATAAAAATAATAAACTGTGTTATATGCCCGAGCATCTGATTATTCGCAATGTTGAAAGCGTGTTGAATGATGATGCTAGTGACAACAATACCGATGCAGATGCTTATTTTAGAGAACGCATCAACTGGACATTAGCGCAATTGCGCGAATACGCCATTGCACTAAAACAAGTGCGTGATAGCGGTGTGACGCAGACGGATAAATTTGGAAATGGGATGTGAGAGTATTGTAAGAAGAAATTTCTGGCTAGATAATTATCTCCTAGATGCACACATCTAATGAATTTATAGTGATAAATATAATATACATTATTTGCGTATAATACACTTTAAGTATAAAATACTTATCATTATGAATTTCAAAAACATGACAAACAAAGCCATAGCGGAAGAATTGGGTGAACGCATTGAACAACTGCGCCTAGAGCAGAATATATCTCAACAGCAGCTTGCTGACGAAATTGGCTTATCACGTGTGTCTTATCGCAACCTTGTAAAAGGGTCTGGTAAATTTGAAAATATAATAGCCGTGTTTCGAGTCCTTGGACAGCTAGAGCAACTTGAAAATCTGATTCCAGAAACTGGTTTTAGCCCAATGGAACAACTAAAATTAAAAGGCAAGCAACGTAAACGTGCATCCAAAAAACACTATAATTCTGTCAATGAACCTAAACCAGATCTAGACTGGTAGGAAGATAGAATAATGCAAAATCTCGCAGAAATTCATTTATGGGGAAAATTAGTCGGCGCACTCCTTTATGATCCAAACAACCAATTTAGTACCTTTGAATATTCAAGTGAATGGCTTTCTCGTGGCGTTGAAATAAGCCCATTACACATGCCTCTTTCGCCAAGAAAATATCAATTTATTCACTTGAACCCAGAAACCTACCACGGTTTACCTGCTATTTTTGCCGATGCCTTACCCGATGATTTTGGTAATGCTGTTATCAATGCATGGCTCGCAAAAAATGGACGTGATAGCGAATCTTTTACCTCTCTCGAACGACTACTCTATATATCTAAACGTGGAATGGGCGCTTTGGAATTTGAACCTGCCATTTCCAGCAAAACAAATACACCCGATCAGCTGTTAGAATTGGGGTCATTGATACAAATGGCACAAAATATTTTAGACCAGCGCAATCACTTGAGTGCAAAGGTTCGGCAAAATAACAACAATGATGCAATGTCTGCCCTCTTCCAAGTTGGCACATCAGCTGGTGGCGCCCGCGCTAAAGCACTGGTAGCAATCAATAAAGAGCGTACTGAATTACGCTCAGGCCAAATCGATGCACCAGAAGGCTTCGAGCACTTTTTATTAAAATTTGACGGCGTGGAAGAACACAAAACTGACAGCGAAGTATTTGGTGACCCGCAAGGTTTCGGGCGCATGGAGTATGCCTATTACTTGATGGCAAAAGATGCCGGCATCAACATATCACACTCTGAATTATTAAAAGATGGTGAACGTGCACATTTTATTACCAAGCGTTTTGATCGTGGCAATAATCAAAATCGTAACCACAAAAAACACATGTTATCTCTTTGTGCAATGGATCATGCAGACTACAAAAAACCTGGCACATACAGCTATGAACAGCTCTTAGCCCTTGCCCGCAAACTACAATTACCACGCGAAGATGCCATCGAAATTTACCGTCG
>CAYSGK010000236.1:0-3117 GCA_964430395.1 uncultured Methylophaga sp. | reverse complement strand
ATGGTGAATTTATTATAGCATAATCATAGGGTTATATCTTAACTTACTGGCATTGCCGACAGAGTAATATATTTTCTCCATGATTAGATTGTCGTCACTATCAAAGGCTTGAATTTTCATGCCATTTGAATGAAAAGGGAGGGTTTCTTTTCGATGAAAAATCAGGTCTGATTCTTCATTAAAAGTGATCATTTTTTCTTCATTTAATGCGAGCTTTTGTGTGTCACGAATGGATTGCATCAAATCAGGTATCGCATCGACATCGACTGTTTCTGGCTTCATCCCCATTAATCCGAGCAAAACGGCTTTGCCACTGCCGTGCCCTTTACCCGTTGCCCCGAGCGAGCCATAAAGCGCAACTTTTACGCGCGCAACTTTATCAATACTTATAGCTTCATCAGTGCGATTAACTTCCGTTAAACCACGCACAAATAAACGCGCGGCAACCATAGGGCCAACGGTGTGAGAACTTGAAGGGCCGATGCCCACCTTAAAAAGGTCAAAAATACTTATTATCATTAGCGTAGGATAGACCATTTTTAATAAGATAATGTCTTCGATAAGACTATTATTTGTCACCCCCCCTCTTTTTCGCTGTTTTGTAAGTAGAATGGGGGTTACGCACTGTTTTTTAACTACTTGAGTCCATTCAAAGTGTATGGTTTTTATTAATACTGGCGGTATACCAACTACTTTGTGAGCCTAGTAATAATAGTATCTATCGTTTTTTCAGAGTCAGCAATGATGACTCTGTATCTTGGGTTCGCCCCTTTTGGGCTGGGACTTCCATAATCTTTCAAGGGTTTTGACCAGCTGGTTAAATCATTTAAACCATCATATTCAAATAGCCTAAACACACCGCCTAATGCTTGTATTACCAATGCGGGCACTGCAAAATCATGCAGGCTGATGTGTGGCGCGATAAAGGCGCATTTTTCGCCTCTGGCTATGCGTAAAATACCCGTGGCATTGGTGCCGAAACCATTGTCGTTACTGGTCAGTTGATAGCCGACTTTTTCAAGCTTAGAAGCAAGCGTGGCATAAGGCTCTTTTACAAATCGATAGTGACAGGCAATACGCTTATTATTCATTTTTACTACGTTTATTTGGGGTAGCTGTTCTATCGAGCCGTCTTTCTTTTCGACCCATGCTCCTTGGTCTTTGATGGATGCAATAATCAAATCATCTTCTGGATAACAGATTAGCGCGACCACCATTTCGCCCCTATGCATGAGACCTAGCAAAATACTGTAATCGCTATCTCCCCTGATATAGAAAGCCGTGCCATCAATCGGGTCCATAATCAGAGAATAATCACTGATATTATTGATATTGGCTCGCTTTAAACCTGTGTCTTCTTCTACCAATGGAACCAAATCAGGCCAGCGTTGATAAATAGGAATTAGAAGATAATCTTGCGTAAACTGATCTAAATACGTTAATGAGCCATGGATGTCATTTTGGGTAACATCGCTTTGCGCGGCTTTGCCTAGATTTTCGATTTTTCCGCACATTAACTTTTGATATTCAGAAACCTCGAATAAACGCGGCACGACTAAATCATAAAATGCTTTGTAATCACTTTCTTTCATATTATGAAGTTATTAACTCTTCAAAAAGTATTGGCATAGTAGTGTCGCATCTCCGTACCTCCGACTCCGCTCAGGGAACTACTCAGAAGTAGCTCCCTGAGCGGAGTCGAAGGGTGTGGGAGCATGTGATTTTTTCGGAACGATTACTATAAAGTGTCTAGCCACTTAGCAATTGGCGCAACCAATTCATCGCCTTTATCCGTAAAGTAATGATTTGCACCAGGCACGATGACTTGCTTTGATTTCTTATTACCTGCTTTTGTGATTCCTTCTAAACGTAGTGGCGCCATACGAATAACGGCGGGGTATTCTTTATCGCCATAAATATCTAATACAGGGACTTTCATAGAATCTAACGGGAAAGGTTTCGCCATTTTTTGTTTGTAATCTGTCGCACCCATGCCTGCGCCAATATAAGCGCTGATTTGTGAATCGCCCTTCTGCCTAATCCACTCCATTGCCATGTGTGCGCCACAGCTATGTGCAAACAGTACAATATTATCAATACCCTGCTCTTTTAGGTATTTGATAGCGGCATCGATACGTGAACCTGATTGCGAAAATAAAGGCACGTAATCGTAATATTTTGCGGTTTTTTCTAGCACAGGCATTTGTATCGAGAGTGTACGCCAGCCACTGGCGGGTAACTGCGTTCTTAATGGGTAAACCGTATCTTCCCAGTTAGGATGAAAACCACGGCCGTGCAAGATGATGACCGCGCCTTTAGTTTCATCTTCTGACTCTTGGTCAATTGCCATGAATTCATGCCCACTTTTAACACCGTCAACAGAGCCTTCATCTTTTAAAAAGATAACATCGCCATCGAGCACCGCGTCTTCAACTTCTGCAGCCATGCGTTTTTCACGCTCCAAGTTTGGCTTTGTGGTCTCTGGCTTTGCGCTGCTCATCCCTGATGTGGAATCTGCCATAACTGGCTGCATTGTTAATGCTAACAACACCAATAAACTACTTATGTTTTTTACCATTTTAAGCTTTCTCATTGTTATCTTTTTTCTTGTAATTTGAATTCAAGCCCATTTTTAACCGATGACCACTCTTGATTAGTGATTGAAAATACCACGGTATCGCGATAGCTTCCATCTGCCATTTTTTGATGATTCCTCAACACGCCATCCTGCTTTGCGCCTAAACGCTCAATCGCTCTACGTGATGCTTGATTATGCCAATGGGTACGAAATTCGACCGCGATTGCTTCTAATTTTTCAAATGCATGGGTCAATAACATGAGCTTGCATTCCGTATTTATTGGGCTTCGTTGCTGGCTTTTAGCGTACCATGTATAACCAATTTCGGCACGATGGTTTTGTTCATCAATATTGCAAAACCGTGTACTGCCGATAATCTTACCACCTTTATTTTCACGAATAACAAAGGGCATCGCTGTATGTTTATCGAACATAGCCAGCGCATCTTTTACATACTGTTCTGCGAATTCTGGCGAGGGTACAGCGGTATACCAAAGCTTCCACAATTCACCGTCTTTTGATGCTTCACCTAACTCATG
>CAYSGK010000235.1:0-3149 GCA_964430395.1 uncultured Methylophaga sp. | reverse complement strand
ATTTAGAGCCATTAGATTTATTTGCTAAACCAGAAGAACCAAAAACGTCTTCAAAAGGATACTCATTAGCGCAAAAAATAGTGGGTAAAGCTTGTGGGCTTGAAGGAGTACGTCCTGATCAATACTGTGAGCCTAAAATGACAACAGTCGGATCGCAAGATACTACCGGGCCGATGACGCGTGATGAGTTGAAAGATTTGGCTTGTTTAGGCTTTTCGGCTGATTTGACGATGCAGTCTTTTTGTCATACAGCTGCTTATCCTCGCCCGATTGATATTGATACGCAGCATACATTGCCTGAGTTTATTATGAATCGTGGTGGTGTGTCATTACGCGCAGGTGATGGTGTTATTCACTCATGGTTAAATCGTATGTTATTGCCAGATACGGTGGGTACAGGCGGAGATTCGCACACACGTTTTCCCATTGGTATTTCATTTCCAGCAGGTTCTGGTTTAGTTGCTTTTGCTGCTGCCACAGGCGTGATGCCACTGGATATGCCTGAGTCTGTTTTAGTGAGATTCACAGGAACCATGCAACCTGGAATTACCCTGCGTGATCTAGTGAATGCAATTCCTTATGCAGCGATCCAACGAGGGTTACTCACGGTTGAAAAAGAAGGAAAAGTGAATGTTTATTCTGGGCGTGTTTTAGAGATAGAAGGCTTACCTGATCTTAAAGTTGAACAAGCCTTTGAATTATCTGATGCCTCTGCCGAACGATCAGCATCGGGTTGTTCGATAAAATTAAATAAAGAACCTATTATCGAATACCTAAACTCAAATATTACTTTGTTGAAGTGGATGATCTCTGAAGGTTACGGTGATGAACGCACTATCGCAAGACGCATTAAATCGATGCAAGATTGGTTAGAAAACCCAGAACTATTAGAAGCCGATGCTGATGCAGAGTACGCAGAAATCATCGAAATTAATATGGATGAAATTACGGAGCCATTACTTGCCTGCCCGAATGACCCTGATGATGTTAAAACATTATCAGATGTTGCTGGTGCAAAGGTTGATGAGGTGTTTATCGGTTCATGTATGACCAATATTGGTCACTTTAGAGCAGCAGGAAAATTACTGGACAAAGCAGGCACGACAGTACCTACGCGAATGTGGATTGTTCCGCCAACTAAAATGGATGAACATCAGTTAATGGAGGAGGGCTATTACAATATCTTCGGTCGTGCAGGTGCGCGTACTGAAATGCCAGGCTGCTCATTGTGTATGGGTAATCAAGCCCGTGTTGCGGCTAACTCTACTGTTGTATCAACCTCTACGCGTAACTTCCCTAATCGTTTGGGTGATGGAGCTGATGTTTATTTGGGTTCGGCAGAGCTAGCGTCTGTCGCGGCATTATTGGGTAAAATACCAACAGCTGAAGAATATATGAAGTATGCCAGCGAGCTTGATACTATGTCTGATGATATATACCGTTATTTGAATTTTAACGAGATTGAAAGTTATCAAAAATCTGCAGATAACATTGAAGCACATATCAAGGGAATACCTGTTATTGCAGCTTAATATGATTGTGAAGATTTATTCATAGATAACATCCTCGCATTTTAGCGAGGATGTTATCTATAGACCAAAATGCGTATCATTAAACAGTTACTGTTAATTTTTTCTTCTGTTTTGTATTAATTTTTTCTGCTAATTCAGCTAACTCGCAGGGTTTTCCTATTGTGTATCCTTGTACAAAATCGATCCCTATTTTTTTTACAGTATTATATATTTCATCATTTGAAACATATTCTGCCACTGTTTTAATTGATAGTGCCTTGGCTGTTTGGTGAATTGATGAAACAACAATTTCATCCGTTTCGTTTTCACATATATCCTTAATAAAAGATCCATCAATTTTAAGATACTTAACGGGAAGGTGTTTTAAATAACTGAATGATGATAGCCCGCTACCAAAGTCATCTAGTGCAAAGCTACAGCCTAGTGCTTGTAAGTCTTTTATAAAGCTAATACAACGGTCGAGGTTGGTTATTACAGCCGTCTCAGTAATTTCAAAACAAATACTTTCTGCTTCTTTTGGATTTAGCTCTACTGTTTCAACAATTTCTTTCAATGCATTTACATCACTTAAGGTCACACCAGATAGGTTAATATTGATATGGAATCCTGTGTTTTCTTTTAGATATTCTATTGATTGATTGATCACCCAAAGATCAATATCACGAATTTTTCCATATCGTTCTGCTATTGGCAAAAAGGCATCAGGCGGTATAATCTTATCGTTATCTTTCATTCGAAGGAGAACTTCAATGTGTGGTTTCTCACCACTCTCTGGAAACACGGGCTCAATTATTTGTCCGTAAAGCATTAAACGGCCTTTTTCTATAGCAGAATTGATAAGACTGACAAAATTCGTGTTAGTTTTTTTAATTGAGGTATCTTCCGTGTCTGTATCCGCTAAATAAACCTGATTTCGTCCATTTTCTTTTGCTGCATAACAAGCCATATCAGCTTGGCTCATTATTTTATCCACATCGGTAGTTAACTTATCAATATTTGAAACACCAATACTAACGCCTATACTAAATAAGCTCTTTTCCCATGAGAATCGGTATTTAGCTATGCTTTGTTTTATTCGTTCTGCTAAATTTAAAGCATAATCTAGAGTACAATTATGTAAAATAATTCCAAACTCATCTCCTCCTAAGCGTGACAAAACATCAGTTGCTCTAACATCAACACTAATCAGTTCAGATATTTGTTGTAACAGTGAGTCACCAGCTTGATGGCCACAAACATCATTAACAATTTTGAATCTATCTAAATCTAAGAATAGTAGAACATGGTTACTGATATTGTTCCGATAAACTACACGTTGTAAATGAGATTCAAAGCCACGTCTATTGAGTAAATGGGTGAGAGGATCATGTGTTGCTTGCCATTTTAATTTGTTTTCAATTACTAACGTGTGTGTAATATCTTGTATTACTATTACATAGCTAGATACATCACCACTATTGTTAATAACACCCTTCGCATTCACTTCTATAGATAACATAGTTCCTGAATTTGTTACTAAATTGAGTGGCATTACATTTTTCCATACACTCTTTATTTCAAGATATTCAAAGAACATTTGAGTAATATTCTTACTTTTATCATCTGTATCATAAAGCT
>CAYSGK010000234.1:0-3199 GCA_964430395.1 uncultured Methylophaga sp. | reverse complement strand
CCATGAATCAGATGTATTAGATTGTGAGATGACTTTCTCGGTTTATCTCCCTCCTCAAGCCACTAAAGGCAATGTGCCAGCAATTTATTGGTTATCTGGTCTGACGTGTACTGATGATAATGCGCGTACCAAAGCTGGCGCCCAGCGTTATGCAGCAGAACATGGTGTAGCATTAATCTTTCCTGATACTAGCCCGCGCGGTGATGATGTGGCAGATGAGCCAGACCGTTATGATTTAGGCAAAGGCGCAGGTTTTTATGTCAACTCAACGCAACAGCCTTGGGCAAAGCATTATCAAATGTACGATTACATCGTGACAGAATTGCCTACATTGTTAGAAGCGAATTTGCCCTTAATCCCAGGCGTTAAATCGGTGACGGGTCATTCAATGGGTGGGCACGGTGCGTTGATTTGTGGGCTTAAAAATCCAGATTCATACAAGTCAGTTTCTGCTTTTTCACCTATTTGTAATCCTATTAATTGTGGGTGGGGCAAAGGATGCTTTAGTGCTTATTTGGGTGATGATGAATCAACTTGGAATGCTTATGATGCGACTGAATTAGTAGCATCAGGCGCAAAGGTATCTGATATTTTAATCGACCAAGGTTTGGCCGATGAATTTTATGATGAGAAGCAACTCCTGCCAGAAAACTTCCAAGCGGCTTGTGATAAAGCAGGCCAGTCAGTGACGATTAGAATGCAGGAAGGTTACGACCATAGCTATCACTTTATCTCAACTTTTATTGGGGAACACATTGCTTATCACGCCAAAGCATTGAAGATCTAATTAAAGGCATAGAACTACCTGAATCTGTCGTTGCTTAATAACAAAGGTGCAGATTCAGGTGTAATTATATTTAACTATGAGTAATTCAAAGAGAAAAAAGCAGAAGTATCGTCCCAGAGGTCGTCGTGTTGATGCTCAATCAGTGCAGACCTTGCAAGATTTATTAGGGACAGGATCGCTCGAAAAAGAGTTATTAATAGAATATCTCCATCAAATTCAAGACACATTTAAATGTCTATCCGCAAAGCACTTAACGGCTTTGGCAAAACTCATGGATTTGTCAGTCGTAGAAATTTATGAGGTCGCAAGTTTCTATCATCATTTTGATGTGGTTGATGAAACGAATGACAATGAAGTCCCACCACCAGAATTAACTGTACGCGTGTGTGATTCAATCACCTGTCAAATGTTTGGCGCTGATGTGTTAATCGAGCAATTACAAAATAGTACAGATAAAGAAAAAATAAGAGTACAGCGAGTTCCCTGTGTAGGGCGGTGCAACAAAGCGCCTATTGCTGTTGTTGGTAAAAATCCTATAGAAGAAGCCAGCCTTGAAAGCATTTCTAACGCTATTAAAAGCAAAAGCTATGACGCTCCTTTACCTAAGGTATTTACCTATGAGGAGTTTCGTGATCTGGGTGGTTATGCATTTATCTCTCAGTTGCAAAAAAACGTTACTGATGAAAAGCGAGAAGAAATAATCAGTACGCTGGAAGTCTCTAATTTACGTGGTTTAGGTGGCGCAGGGTTTCCCGTAGGGCAAAAATGGCGCATCGTGAGCGCACAACCAGCGCCACGCACGATGGCAGTGAATATTGACGAAGGTGAGCCGGGCACATTTAAAGATTTATACTATTTACAAAATGATCCTCGCCGATTTATCGAAGGCATGTTGATTGCCGCGCTAACCGTTGGGATTGATGTTATCTATATTTATATTCGTGATGAATATCCAGCCTGCCATGAATTATTGCAAACCGAATTAGAAAAACTCCGCGCCGACCCTTGTTGTGAATTACCCGAAGTGCATTTACGCCGTGGCGCAGGTGCTTATATTTGTGGTGAAGAGTCCGCAATGATTGAATCCATCGAAGGTAAACGCGGAATGCCACGTTTGCGCCCGCCTTATGTGGCAGAGCTTGGTGTATTTGGTCGTCCAACGCTGGTTCACAATATGGAAACGCTTTATTGGGTGCGCGATATTGTTGCCAAAGGATCAGACTGGTTTACCAAGCAAGGGCGAAATGGTCGCACAGGTTTGCGTTCATTCTCGGTCAGTGGGCGAGTAAAGAAAGCAGGCGTGTATTTTGTGCCAGCAGGCATTACCTTGCAGGAATTAGTTGATGAATACTGTGGCGGAATGCAAGATGGTCATACTTTGTACGGTTATCTCCCGGGTGGAGCATCGGGCGGAATTTTGCCCGCGAGTATGGCAAATATCCCACTGGATTTTGATACTTTAAATGAGTACGGATGCTTTATTGGTTCGGCTGCAGTTATCGTTTTTTCTGAAGACGATTCAGCACGAGAAATCGCACTCAATGCGATGCGATTTTTCGAGCATGAATCTTGTGGACAATGCACACCTTGTCGTGTTGGCACTGCCAAAGCTTCAAAATTGATGGAAGCAGAAGTCTGGGATACCGATTTATTGCAAGAGTTATCAACTGTGATGCAAGATGCTTCCATTTGTGGTTTAGGACAGGCAGCACCGAACCCAATGGATTGTGTGATTAAGTATTTTCCTCAAGAAATAATGGGGAAAACATTATGAGTATCGTGAGCATCAAATTTACTTTAAACGGAAAAACCGTTATCGCCAATGAAGATGAAACCATCTTCAAAGCCGCGCAACGCAATGGCGTAGAAATCCCTCATTTATGTTTTAAAGAGGGTCTGGGTTCAAATGAAGAATCAGGAAACTGCCGCGCCTGTATGGTAGAAATTGAAGGCGAACGCGTTCTCGCGCCATCCTGTTGCCGCAAGCCAAGCGCAGACATGAAAGTGCATAGCAATAATCAGCGTGCCGAAAATGCACAAAAAATGGTGTTGGAGCTATTGCAATCTGATATGCCCGAAACGGTTTATACGCCAGACAACGAATTACAGCAGTGGTCGGATAAATTAGGCTTAAAAAATTCACGTTTTGAACCGCGCGAAAACAAAGTAGCCAAAGATAATTCGCATTCAGCCATGTCGGTAAACCTCGATGCTTGTATTCATTGCACCTGCTGTTTGCGCGCCTGCCGTGATGTTCAGGTTAACGATATAATTGGACTCGCTAAACGTGGTTCACAAACCAAAATCGTTTTTGATCTTGATGACGAAATGGGTGCAAGCGGCTGTGTAGCCTGTGGCGAATGTGTGCAAGCCTGCCCGACGGGTGCGCTGATGCCTGCGAATGATGTCGGC
>CAYSGK010000233.1:0-3205 GCA_964430395.1 uncultured Methylophaga sp. | reverse complement strand
CGAATAATTAATCCGCTGGCAACAATATTATTTGATTCTTCATCTTCAATATTCACCCCCACATTACCAATATGCGGATAAGTTAATGTAACAATTTGGCGGCAATATGAAGGATCAGTCAAAATTTCCTGATAGCCTGTCATGGCTGTATTAAACACAACTTCACCAACCGATAGCCCAATAGCACCAATTGATTCGCCGTGATAGACTGTACCGTCTTCAAGAGCAAGTAAAGCTGGAGTTTGTCTAAGAGTAGTAGCCGTAGTGAGGGAAGGCTGTTTTGAGTCAGTTTTTTTCATAATTTGAGGCGAATATAGCTATCTTTAACGAAAATTATGAGAAAAAATGACCAAAACAGGCTTTTCCTCAATCGGCTTTCTATTCTTAGATAAACGCTCAGTTCGCAGGGAAACCTCCACCAGATAAAAATAAAGGAAAAAGCTGAACGCTCTTTCCACACAAAATCTTTGTAATTTTATCTTAAAACTAGAGCTTTAGTCTATGTGAAAATAACTTAATTTGAACGATATAGTTCTGGGCGGCCATGATTGAGTAGTGGCATATTTTCCCTAACTTCGCGTAAATAATCCAAATCAACAACAGCAGAAACTAACTCTGCTCGCTCAGAAGCACAACAAATAACACTGCCCCATGGATCGATAATCACACTACTGCCATAAGAAACGCGACCTTCATGGTGCTCACCCCATTGATTCGGCGCCACAATATAAACCTGATTTTCTATTGCTCTAGCGATTAATAAAGGTAACCAATGATGCTTGCCAGTGTAGAGAAAAAATGCCGCCGGCACAAACACTATCTGCGCACCCTGTGCCGTCATATGGCGAAATAATTCAGGAAAACGCAAATCATAACAAATAGTTAAACCTAGCTTACCTACTTCATGGTCGACAATAACAGGTATGTTGCCCGGTTTAATACCATCCGACTCGTTATAGCCTAATGTCGGTGCATCACACATATGAATTTTACGATAGACACCGTTTAGCTCACCCTGACGATTAATTAAGATCGAGGTGTTATATAAACGCTCGCTATCTTCTTGTGTTTTTTCATAGATGCTACCTAATAATATAGATAAGTTATATTTAGAGGCACACTCCTGAAAAGTCTGAACAAGTTGACCGTCTAATGTTTGAGCTACACGATGCTTCTCCTCATGATCTTTACCCACATATAAAAATGTTTCAGGAAACGCTAAAAGGTCAACACCTTCATCTGCCGCCTCCCGAATTTTATTTAATGAATATTCAAGATTTTCTGTAAATTGGTCGGATGAATTCATCTGCACTATGCCAATACGGCTTTTCATAACATACTCACATTTTTAAATATATTCATTTACTAGCTTTCGACTGAAATATAACAAAATTTAGTAATTAAGGTATTATTTAACATGTCAATATCGTATTCAAGGATTAAACCATGAGTTATTCCCTTTTAGATAGTAGCTTTCCACACCATCGTCCGCGTCGTCTTAGACGAGATGAATTTTCACGTCATCTAGTGCGTGAGAATCAATTATCGGTCAATGATTTAATTTACCCTTGCTTTGTATTAGAAGGTAATAATCAGCGCCAAGCGGTTGAATCCATGCCGGGTGTTGAGCGAATGAGCATTGACCTATTATTAAAAGAAGCCGCCATTATTAATAAACTTGGTATTCCCGCTATCGCATTATTCCCAGTAACGCCCGACGAAGTGAAATCATTGGATGCTAAAGAAGCATACAATCCCGATGGTTTAGCTCAACGTGCTGTGCGCGCACTTAAAGAAGCGCTTCCTGATTTAGGTGTGATTACCGATGTCGCATTAGATCCCTTCACCACTCATGGTCAAGATGGTTTAATTGATGACAGCGGCTATATCATTAATGATGAAACGGTTGAAGTATTAGTTAAACAAGCTTTATCTCACGCCGAGGCCGGTGCTGATATTGTTGCGCCATCCGATATGATGGATGGGCGTGTTGGCGCGATTCGCCAAGCTTTAGAACAACAAGGTCATATTCATACCCGTATTTTAGCGTATTCGGCCAAATATGCGTCTAGTTTTTATGGCCCTTTTCGTGATGCCGTTGGCTCGGCTGGCAACCTTGGTTCTGGTAATAAATACAGTTATCAAATGGATCCTGCTAA
Source organism: uncultured Methylophaga sp. (assembly GCA_964430395.1). GTDB lineage: Bacteria > Pseudomonadota > Gammaproteobacteria > Nitrosococcales > Methylophagaceae. The sequence goes on along the minus strand of CAYSGK010000233.1, from coordinate 1,046 downwards.
CAGTGACGAAGCCTTGCATGAAGTAGCTTTAGATCTCCAAGAAGGTGCTGATATGGTGATGGTCAAACCCGGCATGCCTTATCTTGATATTTTGCATCGCGTAAAAGAAACCTTCCAAAAACCGACCTTTGTTTATCAAGTCAGCGGTGAATATGCCATGTTAAAAGCCGCAAGCCAAAATGGTTGGTTAGATGAAAAATCAGTGGTAATGGAAAGTATGATTGCCTTTAAGCGTGCTGGTGCTGATGCTATTTTGACTTATTATGCAAAAGATGTTGCTCAATGGCTGGCAGAATGACCGATCACTACGCTGTTATTGGCAACCCGATCAACCATAGTAAATCGCCCTTAATCCATACTGAATTTGCTAAACAAACTGGCCAAGATATGGATTATATTGCCAGAGAAATTCCATTAGATGATTTAATTGGTGGTCTGGAGCAATTACAAGCTGAAGGTTTTAAAGGCATTAATATCACCGTGCCATTTAAAGAGCAAGTGTGGCAATACGTCAAAAATAAAAGCGCCCACGCCGAAAGAGCCGGTGCTATAAACACGCTCATTTTTAATGACGATGGCACACTCTACGGCGATAACACTGATGGCATTGGTTTATGCCGTGATCTTATTGATAATCATAATATTGAATTAGCAGGAAAACGACTGTTATTACTCGGTGCTGGTGGTGCAGCACGCGGTGTTATTGAACCTTTATTAAGCTACAAACCATCCGAATTGGTCATTGCCAATCGTACTGCCAGTAAAGCTGAGGATCTTGCTGATTTATTTTCTGAGTTCGGCACCATAAAAGGCGGAGGCTTTAATGATATTAAGGGTCAATTTGATATCATCATCAATGCTACCGCTGCCAGCTTGCAAGGGGAAATTCCACCATTGCCTGATAATGTTCTCAATCAAAACTCCAGCTGTTATGACATGATGTATAGCAATACCGATACTGCCTTTATCATATGGACGAAACAACAGGGTGCAGCCAAATCAATTGATGGTTTAGGAATGTTAGTGGAGCAAGCCGCAGAAGCATT
>CAYSGK010000232.1:0-3212 GCA_964430395.1 uncultured Methylophaga sp. | reverse complement strand
ACATCAGCTACAGCAACGATACGCCCGATAAGAGGGATGGTTGTCCCTTTTAATCCTTTTGGGTATCCACTTCCATCAAATTTTTCATGATGTGTTAATGCAATAATAGCGCCCATTTGCATATATTTGGAATCGCTATCAACTAATATATCGTGGCCTATCTCAGCATGCTGCTGCATTATTTCCCACTCTTCAGAGCTCAATTTCCCTGGTTTAAGTAATATGCCGTCGGGGATCCCTATTTTGCCAATATCATGCATTGGCGCAGCATACTCTAATGAATCACATTCTTCTTCAGGCAAGCCTAACTCTTCTGCAATTTGGCGTGAATATTTTGCCATTCTGATAACATGATTACCGGTTTCTTCATCTCGGTATTCACCTGCTTTAGCTAAACACAATAGTGTTTCTCGTTCACGTGCAACAATCTGCTGTGTTGCTAATTCAACTTGCTCGGCCAACCATTGCGCACGTTTTTGAATAATTGAATGCTGTTCACTCAATTTAAGTAGGTTTCTACAGCTTGTTCTACATTCAATATGATCGATCGGGCGTGTTAGAAATGCCGTTGCTCCTGCATCTAATGCGTTGTAACGAACGGTTTTCTCATCTGCAACCGTGATCATCATAATTGGGATATCTTGGCAACCTTCTCTAATGCGTATTTTTTTTATAAAATCAATACCATTAATATCAGGCATCCTATAATCAGTAACGATTAAATCAGGATGATTACTATCCAACCAATCTAATACATCTGCTGGGTGTTCAAACTCATGCAGTACAATATTATTCATCACCTGCTTAAGAATTTTACCCATAATCATTCTGCCTGTTGATTCATCATCAACTATGACCACGTGTTTATTAAGATCAGGAACTTTCACTAAATTCCTGCCTGTTTCGTAAGAGACATGATGTTCATTTATAGTATCTTTATATTTAATTGAAGCCATTTTTGAGCATTCTCTTTCCGTCGAAATTTATATCCTTATATCGGCAATAGCGGTGAATATCTTTAACCACCGTTTTATTTTACTTTATTCTAAAACCTAAATTACACACCAAATAATACTACCTTTACAATAAAAATTAAAGTAAAATTATTTATAATCATTAACCTAGTAGCACATCTTAATTAATAACTTAAGAATACGTTCTAACTTTGATGAAAATAGTGTTCAATTCCATTAAAAACTAAAAAATGTTTACCTTTAGCACGAGCAACCAAACCAATACCTATATTCTTAGCAAGATTCAAGCCCATCTCAGTGATTCCAGAACGTGATAAAAGCAAGGGAACTTCCATCTGAGCAACTTTAATAACCATTTCGGACGTTAGCCTACCTGTGGTATAAAACACCTTGTCAGCGCCTGATATATCATTCAACAGCATCCAGCCCGAAATAGCATCAACTGCATTGTGTCTGCCAACATCCTCAACAAAAACATGAACATGACCCGAGCTTGAGCATAATGCACACCCATGTACCGCCCCCGCCTGTTTGTACACTTTATTATATTCCGCCAAGCCATCTAGCACTTGATAAATAGTCTTTGATGTGAAATTTGGGCATATTAATCTAAGTTTATCTAACGATGCCATTACATTGCCAAACATCGTTCCTTGACCACAGCCACTGGTCACCGTTCGTTTTGATAAGATCTCGTCAATATTGGACTGTTTCTGGCTTGTAGTTACCGCAACTGCGTCAACACCCCAATCGACTTGAATCGCAATAATATCAGCCAAAGATTGAATTAAACCCTGATTACGCAAATAACCAAGTGTCAATAACTCGGGTTGAGTCCCCATTGTCATCAACGTTACTATTTCTTTCTTATCCAGATATATTGTCAGCGGCCTTTCACCAGTTAATGCCATTTCACGGGTTTCCCCGTGTTCATCAACAACCTTAGTTAAATGAAGTGTATTAATACCCTCGTCCGTCATTATCGGTCTAGAATCACCCACCTGTGACGCTCATATGCCTAAATATAATTGGCTGCTCACCAATATTAAAATCATGACCTTCAGGTTTAATATCCATCGATTTAATAATCGCTTCTTTTAATCGCCCAATATCCCCCGGATAGCGACGAATAATTCCTCTAAGATCAACAGAATGTTCCTGACCTAAACATAGCAACAAGCGTCCTTCTGTTGTCACTCGAACACGGTTACAACTTTCACAGAAATTATGGCTATGTGGTGAAATAAAACCTATTTTACTTTGCGTGCCCTCGACTTGGTAATAACGAGAAGGCCCTCCCGTTTTGCTAGCACTTTGCTGTAATTGAAAAACAGCTTGCAATGTATCCAATATTTCATCGCTAGAGCAAAAGCTTTCTTCACGCTTATGTGTAACATGGCCGAGTGGCATTTCTTCAATATATGAGATATCAAGGTCATTCTCTATAGCAAAAGCTGCAAGATCAACAACTTCGTCATCGTTGCGGCCCTTCAAAATAACCGCATTAAGTTTAATGCGCTTAAAACCTACCTGTTTAGCTGCATCTATACCATCTAGAACCGCATCTAAATCCCCTGTTCGTGTTAACGCCTTAAATCGCTCTTTTCTCAATGAATCAAGGCTTATATTGATACGATCAACACCGCCCTTAACTAACGGCACAGCATATTTCCTCAACTGAGAACCATTTGTCGTCAAAGTTAATTCTTTAAGCGCAGATGTTTTCTTGAGTTGACCAATCTCAGTCATCAGCCAATCAACATTTCGCCTTACAAGCGGTTCACCACCAGTAATACGTATTTTTTCAACCCCTAGATCACAAAAAGCACGCATTAGGAAAATAATTTCTTCTAATGTAAGCACCTGTTCACGCGGCATAAACGTCATTTCTTCGTCCATGCAATACACGCAACGAAAATCACACCGATCTGTAATCGACATACGAACATAGGTGACTTTTCGACCAAAGCGGTCAATTAACTGGGTTTGATTTTCTGACATAATCATAAGATCGTACCCTCTCCGTTCAAAAGTGCAAGCTTAATAAAATTATATCTATCACAACAGCTTGTTTTGTTCCCGCGATTCGCGTATTATTTCGCGTCTTGGAGAGTTGACAGAGCGGCCGAATGTACTGGTCTTGAAAACCAGCGTAGGTTTATCCCTACCCAGGGTTCGAATCCCTGACTCTCCGCCATTATATATAATTAAGCCCCTGACTTAAGGGGCTTTTTTATT
>CAYSGK010000231.1:0-3214 GCA_964430395.1 uncultured Methylophaga sp. | reverse complement strand
CGCACTTCACGTTGTGGGAATGGCATGGAAATATTATGTTCTTTTAAGGTGTCCCAAATAATAAGCATTAAGTCAGAATCCACTCTATTTTTGCCATCATCGATACCTTCTATCCAATATTCAACATGGAAAGTTACCCCGGAATCACCAAAGCCGATAATTTCACAATCGGGTGGTTCGGGTGTTTCTAGAATTTGAGGGTGTTTCCTGACGGCTTCTAATATAAGCGCTGGAATGGCGGGAATATCGCTATCATAAGACACTGAAAATTCTACGGTATAGCGTTGGTAGGGATCTTTACGTGTCCAGTTAGTGAAAGCGGTAGTGATAAATTGTTCATTAGGGACAACAATTTCTTTGCCTTCATAGGTTTCGATGGTTGAAGATCGCATATTGAGGGCAATCAAGTGGCCACTGCGACCATCTTCTAATTCAATATAATCACCGACGGTCATTGAACCATCAAGCAGAATAATGATGCCCGAAATAAAGTTGGCGGCAATTTGTTGCAAGCCAAATCCTAGACCAACACCTAATGCGCCGCCAAACACGGCGAGGGTGGTAAGGTTGATGCCGACAATTTGTAGCAATACAAAGAAGATAACCATGAAAAGTGCAATTTCAAATAGTTTTGAAAAGACCTCTCGGCTTCGTACGTCGAGTGTCTCTCTGTTACGAATCGCTTCTTGACCAGCTTTATTTGAAAGCCGACCCAGCCAAAATAGAATAGAACCAAAGATTGCAACCCTTGCAAGTGCATAAGCGGAAAGGCGAATATTACCCACCTCTAATGCCATACCATCTAAAAATGAAATAGTATTATCTAGCCAACCAAAAACGTGTAATGTGGCAACGGGGATCCCCACCCAGAGGAATAATGAACGAATAAAACCATTTTGGATAAAACGTGTGATTGCCGTGCGTAGTAAAAGCACGACACCTAGCCCTTGGGCAATAATCACTAGCCATGCCTGCCCAACTTGTGCATGAGTTGCTTGAATAGCAACTGAAAGAAATGAAACAGCGAGCACTGGAAAGACAAGGTCGCGGGCCGTATAAAAACCTGTTAATACTCCATGTGCCAATTTTGAATTTGAAGCAGTGGGAGGTGTGTTTAGAAATGACAGTTTACGTTTTAATAATTTGGCTAAAATCCATGCCAACGCAATAGCCAGCACAATGGCAATGATTTGGGCATAAAATTTAGGGCTTACTGCCCATTGAGCCAAGGTGTCAAGTAATTGAAAAAACTGCTCTTTAATTGATTCTAAGTTCATATTTGGTCAATCCCTTATTTTGAATTATTCGTCTAATATACAAGTAATCTAGTATATTGTGTAGTATTCAAGAATCTTTTTTGACATTATTGTTGACAGGAAAGAATTATCTAAAATACTGTAATAAAAAGTCAGCTGAAGAGTCGATAACAGAACAAATGAAAATTAAGGAATAATGATGATTAAATTATATAGCTTTGGCAAACAGTTTGGCGTCGCCGACCCCAGCCCATTTGTATTAAAAATTGATGTCTACTGTCGTATGGCGGGGATAAAATTTAAGAGCATTGCCAATGCGGATAATTTAAGAAAAGCACCTAAAGGTAAATTGCCCTTCATCATTGATGATGACGTTACTGTGTCGGATTCACAATTTATTATTGATTATTTACATGACAAATATAAGCTTGATTTAGATTCTCATTTGTCTGAAGAACAAAAGGCTTTTGCCTATCATCTTGGCAAGTCGCTAGATGAAGATCTATATTGGTGCGTTGTCTATTCACGGTGGGTGCGAGATGACACTTGGCCGTTATTGAAAAAGGCATTTTTTAGCTCAATGCCCTTCCCGTTAAAATATATTGTGCCGATACTGGCACAAAAAGGGGTGAAATCTGCCTTGTTTAAACAAGGGCTTGGCCGACATTCTGATGAAGAGATAAGGCTGATCACGCAAAAATCATTGCAAGCACTTTCAACGATTTTAGGCGATAAAAACTACTTCTTTGGTGATAAAGTATGCACGTTTGATGCAACTGCTTACGGCATATTAGCTCAACTTGTCAGTTCAACAATTGATAACCCATTTAATGATATGGCAAAGAAATATACTAATTTAGTTAGCTATTGTGAACGAATGACGGAACAATATTATTAAACCTGTTCTTATTCAGAGTTCAGGTTTTTAAGTTTTAAATGCCATCATTGATGCCGCCATTCGCTAACAGGTTGTTTAACATATCGCTGGTATTATCACCTACGTTTACTGCAACATTATTCAAATCTATGGTTTGAACAACTGTATTTGTTGCAACGTCTGTAATGGCTAATTGTAGGTGCTGTCCAGCTCCTCCAGTATTATTTTCTGCTAGTCCCTCGATAGTATGAGAGCCATCAGATAAAAGATCGGATAGGTCTAATACGTCTTGGGATCTTGCTTCAGAGTTTACTACACTGCCTGAAAAATCAGTGACAGTATCGAGGCTTGGCGCACTTGAAGTTCCCACATCAGTGCTATTCCAAATAAAGAGGTCATTACCAGTGCCTCCAGTTAAAATATCATTGCCAGTACCACCAGTGATACTGTCATTTCCTCTGCCTCCATCAATTACATCATCGCTCTGCGAGCCAATAATGGTATTAGAACCATTACCGCCACGAATTTCACTGATATTTAATAAGCTTGTAGTACTAAAATCGAGGTTGGCATAGGTTGCACCTTGGATAACATTATTGCCCGCACCACCATTAATAACTTCAATTGAATTGCTGGCATCAAAACTGGCAAGACCAATTATGTCATTACCTGCACCACCTTGAATGGTATCGGTTCCGGCTCCACCATTAAATTGATTTGAACCTTTATTAGTGCCTTCAACGATAAAGGTATCGTTACCCGAACCCGCATTAAATGTATCGTTACCGCGACCGACACGATAGGTAGTATCTTGATCGTTTCCGGTAAAGGTATTTGAGCCAGCACCATCACGGATCTCATTAATATTAACTAATGTTGTCGTACTAAAATCAAGATTGGCATAGGTTGCGCCTTGGATAACATTATTGCCTGCACCACCATCAATTACTTCAATTGAATTACTGGCATCAAAACTGGCAAGACCAATTATGTCATTACCTGCACCACCTTGAATGGTATCGGTTCCGGCTCCACCATTAAATTGATTTGAACCCTTATTAGTGCCTTCAACGATAAAGGT
>CAYSGK010000230.1:0-3247 GCA_964430395.1 uncultured Methylophaga sp. | reverse complement strand
ATATTTCTCACCATTAATTTAAAGTTGTCACATCATACCATTAGATTTAAAGCCGATCTTTCTTTGACAAATCAATCCGATTTCAGGATAATATTCTGTTCTTTAAATATACAGATGGTTTCGGAGAAGTATTTTGGCAAATTCACCACAAGCAAAAAAACGCGCTCGTCAAGCAGAAGACGCTCGTCAACGTAACGCAGGTCAACGTAGCGCTATGCGTACAACAGTTAAAAAACTACAAGCTGCTATTGAAAGTGGTGATAAAAAATTAGCTGCTGAAGCTTATAAAGCGGCGGTTCCCGCTCTTGATAAAATGGCTCGCAAAGGTATTATTCATAAAAATGCCGCCGCACGCAGCAAAAGTCGTTTAAACAACGCTGTTCGCGCACTATAACTTAAGCAGTCTAACTCTGTTTAAAAAAAACCGGCTTTCGCCGGTTTTTTTATGTCTTTACAAAACGACTAAATTATCCCGATGTATCAATTCTGGTTCATCTTCATAACCTAATAATGATTCAATGTCTTTACTTGCATGTCCCATAATCCGTCTCGCTTCATCGGCATTATAATTGACTAAGCCTCTAGCCACCTCATTGCCGGATTGATCTGCGCACACCACAAGCTCACCACGGGTAAATTCTCCTTCAACATTTGTAATGCCTACAGGTAAAATGCTACGCCCTTGTTGGCGGATCACACTTACTGCTCCCGCGTCCAAGATGACTTTTCCTTTAGGATTATGTCCTAACAACCACTGCTGACGCGCTGTCATGGGTTCGTTATCAGGCCATAATAATGTTCCGATTCCAATTCCTGAAGCTAGGTACTGTAAATTTTCAGGCTCTTTCCCCGATAAAATAACGGTTGCCGCACCCGACCGAGCAGCACGTCGTGCTGCTGATAGCTTAGTTGCCATACCACCACGGCCTAATGAACCTACGCCTTCTCCCGCCATTACATCTAATGCAGGATTACTTGCCGCCGAGGCTGCAATCATACGAGCATCTGGGTTTTGTCGTGGATCAGAATCAAAAAGACCATCTTGATCCGTCAAAATAACTAAAACGTCAGCTTCGACTAGATTAGCTGTCATTGCTGCCAAGGTATCATTGTCTCCAAAGCGAATTTCTTCTGTTGCTATGGTGTCATTTTCATTCACAACAGGGAGTACGCCAAGCTCTAATAAGCTATGCAGCGCACTACGCGCATTAAGATAACGTCCACGATCAGATAAATCTGAATGTGTTAATAATATCTGTGCGGTATGAATACCGTGCTTTTTGCACTCAGAAGAATAGGCTTGAATTAAGCCCATTTGACCAACACTGGCCGCCGCTTGTAGTTGATGTAGTGCATTAGGGCGTGCCGTCCAACCTAGCTTCTGCATACCTGCGGCAACAGAACCTGATGTGACTAGCACTATTTCTTTACCTTGTTCGCGTAACAGAGAAATTTCACTAGTTAACCAACGGATACGATCAAGATCTAAACCTTCACCCACACGCGTAAGTAACGCGCTGCCAATTTTTATGACCCAACGTTTGGTATTAACAAGTTGTTGGTGTGGATTTTCCACGGTTAGTCCTCTGCTTCTTCTTTTCGTTTAGCCTCGGCTTCTGCTTCATTTAAATCATCGAGATAATCCATGATTTCTGCACAAAGCACATCACAACCTTCACCTGATTGCCCGCTCACTTTAAATACTTTCCCTTGCCAGTTCAATCTATCCAATACTTCTTGGCATAATTCTTCGCGAATATCTTCAGGCACAAGATCCATTTTGTTTAATACTAACCACTGATCTTGACTTCCTAGCGCATCACTATATTGCTCAAGTTCTTTATTAATTATCTGCACACTTTCAACCGGATCTTGTTTCACATCCGCAGGTGCCATATCAACCATATGCAATAACAATCGTGTCCGTGTTAAATGGCGAAGAAATTGAATCCCAAGGCCTGCACCATCCGCAGCACCCTCAACCAATCCGGGCACGTCAGCAATAACAAAACTGCGCACATCTTTCATCGTTACTACACCCAAATTTGGATACAAGGTAGTGAAAGGATAATCGGCAACTTTAGGTTGCGCTGCTGACACTGATCGAATAAAGGTTGATTTACCGGCATTAGGCAAACCTAACAATCCAATATCAGCTAACAATTTCATTTCTAAGCGTAAGTGACGCTCTTCACCGGGTGTGCCACTTGATGTTTGTCGTGGCGCACGGTTAGTGCTTGATTTATAACGGGCGTTACCCAAACCATGCCAGCCGCCTTTAGCCACTAGCAATTGATCACCATCTTTGGTGAGATCACCGATCAACTCGTCAGTATCATCATCCCATGCTTCCGTACCAATCGGCACTTTGACAAAAAGATCTTCACCGCGCGCACCACTGCATAATTTGCCTTTGCCGTGCTCACCGCGTTCAGCTTTATAATTTCGGTTATAACGAAAATCAATTAAAGTATTCACTTGTTTGTCAGCAATTAAATAAAGATCACCGCCATCGCCACCATCACCACCATCGGGGCCACCAAACGGAATATATTTTTCGCGACGAAAACTCAGGCAACCATTTCCGCCGCCACCTGCGCTTACTATAATTTTCGCTTCGTCTACAAATTTCATTTTTATATACCCGTGATCATTGGGATTGCTGTTTTTATTCCCCGTCACTATATTTTTAGCCGGAGTCTCGTTATTCGCTAAGATTCCGGCTAAAAGCATACCGGAATGACAACAGGGTTATAGAAACAAAAAAGCCCTACATTAGCAGGGCTTTTGAGATGTTTGCCCCTGTGGAGGCTAACAAATTTATTTAGTCAGCAACAACACTTATGAAAGTGCGGTTTTTTGGCCCTTTAGTTTCGAACAAAACTGTGCCTGCCGATTTTGCAAATAATGTGTGGTCTTTACCCATGCCAACGTTAACACCAGCGTGAACACGTGTGCCGCGTTGACGGATAAGAATATTACCGCCTAAAACAGCTTCACCACCGTAGCGTTTTACACCAAGGCGTTTCGACTCCGAATCACGTCCGTTTCTAGTACTACCACCCGCTTTCTTATGAGCCATCTTTACATCCTCGTTTTCGCTTTGAAGCACTCATCCCGCATTCGGTGATGATAATGCTATTTAAAATAATATGAATTTATTGTTGCTCGCCCAACAAAAGACCCGCAATTCTATCGTCTTTTGGCTTAGAGATCAAATATTAATTATCTCATTCTAAAACAAATG
>CAYSGK010000229.1:0-3251 GCA_964430395.1 uncultured Methylophaga sp. | reverse complement strand
GAAATCCTATTCTAATAAAAATCTCTTTTCACGGTTACTTTAATCATACAAGAGTTTATTAATAAATAAATTTTAAATTTAAATATTATTTATAGCTAAAACATATAAATAAGCTATCAGTTAGAAAATGTCTAAGGATCTTATACACCACCCATTGAGGCGTAACTCAGGATTCTTCAAGCAGCCCGACCTTGAATAATCTGAGGAGCGACTTCCTTCAAAAACTTGATGAAATCACTCACGTAAGAAGCTTGTTCAATATGACGCGGATAGCTAACCTCATAGTTGATCATGGCAAGTGTATTGCTATCCAATCGTAATCTCCGGCTCTTGGTATTCTCGGATGACAGTTTTGATTTTGGCAATATCCCTGCGCCAATCCCTAATCCAGACCAATCTTCTACTATTTTGTAGCTAATGGCTTGCCCTGTATAGGTTTTTGGATTTAGGTTTTTTAAGGTGAACAAGTTATTCACAGTATCGCGTAAGCCACAGCCACCCGCTGTCACGATAATAGTTTCATCAGTAATCTCGTCTAATAGAATATCAGTCGCTGAGGAGGGTTCTAAAGTCGAGTCAAATGCTTCATTGGGTAAGAAATACAAGGGTTCAGAATAGAGGGGAAAGGCTTCGAAATGAATAGGTAATTCTCGCTTGGGCATCACTGCAAGATCAATGGTTTCGTCTTCCATCCGCAGGGTTAGGTCATCCATATAGCATTCTTTGTAAAACTCCTCCACATCTGGATATTTGTTTTTAAACGGGGCAATAACATCGGTGAGTAACTGCATGTCAATTAAAGGTGAAATACCGATACGCAGTAGCTTGGTTTGTGGGTTTTTAAAGGCTTCGGCGCTTTCGATAAATTCGTGCTGAGCACTTAGTACAGCCTCTGCCAGAGGCAGTTGATGCTTACCAAAGGCAGTGAGGCTGACTTTACGTGTGCTGCGATTAAATAGCTTTCCCGACAGGCTATCTTCTAATTGCGCAATGGCATTGGAAAGTGTGGGCTGGGTAACACAACAAATATCAGCGGCTTTGCTGAAAGAATTTTGCCGTGCCAGTTCGCAAAAGAAACGTAGTTGATTCATGTTGATCATGATATATAGTCAATTCCTATAAGTATTATTTACTAATGTAATTTCTCTATTAGTGTGCGCTTTTTTATACTTCTGTTCAACCTCACTGAAATGGTGAGTAATACAAATCAATTGGAGATAACACATGACAACAGAATTATTTTGGCTAACACTCAGCGCGTTAACCGTTGCATTATTATGGATTCCCTACGTACTAAACCGCGTAACATTACAAGGGGTTTTAGGCACCATGCAAAACCCCCATAAAGATGACCCGCAACCCTCGCCCTGGGCATCGCGTGCAAAAAATGCACATGGCGTAGCCATTGAAAATTTCCCAATTTTTGCGACGCTAATCTTAATTGTTAATCAACTCGGCATTAGCAATCAGCTCACCATAGCAGCCTCTATGCTATATTTCTTTGGCATGTTGGCGCATTACATTTTGTATAGTTTGGGCGTGCCTTATTTGCGTACTATTGCCTTTGCCGTTGCGGGTTTCGGTGTAGAAGTAGTATTAGCTCTGACTGCTTTGGGTATTTTGTAACTATCAATATAACAATAGAAGAGGTAATAAAATGAACGATTCTAATAAAATAGCGGTAGTTGCAGGTGTCGGTTTCGGTCTGGGTGAAGCATTATGTCAGAGACTGATTAATGAAGGCTATCATGTTGCAGGTCTTGCACGTGGTACAGAAGTGGGGAATGAATTGGTCAACCACTTTGGTTCAGAGGCATTCTTACCACTGTCATGTGATCTTACCGATCCGCATTCAGTGAATACCGCTATCAGTACGGTAGAAGCGCAACTCGGTAGCACATCGGTCTATATTCATAATGCCGCTTACTTGCATATGGGCGACTTCCTCGACACCGCGCCAGAGGATTTTGAAAATTTGTGGAAGGTCATCTGTTTGGGTGCAGTGCGCGGTATACAGCGTGTTATACCCACTATGCTTGAGCAAAAAAGCGGGGCTATTTTAGTAACGGGTGCGACGGCATCCATCAAAGCGGGTGCTGGCTTTTCGGCTTTCTCATCAGCAAAATTTGCTTTGCGAGGCTTAACCCAATCGCTCGCACGTGAGTATGGCTCACAAGGTATCCATATTGCCCATATATTGCTGGATGGTTTGATCTGGGGAACACAATCAAGCGACACTTTTTCAGCAAAAGAAACGGATTGTTTACTACCAGAAGCGATAGCAGATAGCTATTATCATCTCATCCAACAACACCGCTCTAGCTGGACGCAAGAATTAGACTTGCGTCCTGATTGTGAACCTTTTTAAACGATTGAGGCTATCTTATGATGAATAATTCTACTACGGAAAATAAAAAAGCCTTTAAAGCAGATGATTTTTTTCCCGCTTTACATGATGAAAGGGATGAATTTATCGCCGTTGATACTCAACAAATGGAATGGGAGGCCGCACCAGCAAAGGGAGTTTGGCGCAAACGGTTGATGGTGATACCCGGTGAGCCAGCACAGTTAACCACTTTGGTTAAATTCGAGCCAGGTTGTTCATTTGACCAACACGGTCATCCATTTGGGGAGGAGCTGCTGATTTTGTCGGGTGTATTTTCAGATGATTCTGGCGACTTCACCCAAGGCAGTTATGCACGTAATCCTGATGGTTATCATCATGCTCCCTGGACTGATGAGGGTTGTGAATTATTGGTAATGCTGTGTCAATTTCAAGGGGATGATAAAGCGCGTAAACATATTCAAACATCAAAGATTACACCCGTACCACAAACGAAAGGTTTATCCGTTACCCAGCTTCACGACAAGGGTAATGAACATATTGCTCTTTATCATTTGGATGCGGGGACTTCGTTTGATACAACATTATTTCAACATCACCTGATAGAGCTATTTATTATCAAAGGTAAATTACAAATTTGGGATAAAGCCTATTTAAAGGGTGTCTGGATAAAAACTCCTCATAAATATCTAGGTGTCATCTCAAGCCTTAAAGATTGTAGTTTTTATTTTAAGGCAAGCTAGCAGCGTATCGTCTAGTTCATCAATCAACCACAGCTAACAAGGCAAATACACTCGGACAGCAAAAAGCGCCGCTCCTTCGTCGCTCTGCTTTTTGCTGCCGGTGATTTGCGGCGTTAGCCCGCGCTAGCGCGCAATCCCCAGCGGGAATTTGTCGGTTAAGGCCA
>CAYSGK010000228.1:0-3264 GCA_964430395.1 uncultured Methylophaga sp. | reverse complement strand
TAGTTTCAACAAAACAGCGTGGATCACTGCGGGTGATTAAGGCGACAGATGAAGAGTTACTGACTCATGAGGCTACATTGCAACGGTTGGATAAAACGAGTGATGGGCGGTGTGTTTGGTTGAAACCAGAATAATGAGGAGCAATAACATTCCTGCTTTAGCCTTCATTATAAGCTTACTAGGCCTTTTAGAATGCATCCCAAATTAATACCAAAACAAAGTCATAATATCGCATTGTTTTCACTTGATTATCATATTACTAGGCGTTAAAGTCAGTATATGTATAGGAATTACAGGGAAAATCCTTTCCCGTTAATAACAAGTTAGCATATTAAAATGCGATCAAAATAATTTTCTAGCGAGAGAAAATAGCTTCTAGTCGTATTTTTGTTAAAATAAGTATGTATTACAGAGGAAAATTCAAATGAATGTAGCAGAAATATCTAAAATGAGTGTAACTGAACGACTTCAAGCTATGGAAGCATTGTGGGATTCTCTAACTCATGAGGAAAATGAAGTTAATTCACCAAATTGGCATAGTGAAGTGCTTTCAGAAAGAGAAGAAAAAATTAAAAATGGTGAGGCTAATTTTACCTCTTTGGAGAAATTACGCTCAAAGCATAAATAATGAACATTAAGCATATTAAAGTTTTAGCTGAAGCAGAAGAAGACCTCGAAACTGGCAGATTATTTTATGAGAATCAAGAGCAAGGCATAGGGGAATATTTTTGGGATACTCTAATATCAGATATTGAATCCCTGATCTTATGTGGAGGTGTTCACTCAAAAACATTTGGCTATTATAGAATGTCATCTAAAAGATTTCCTTATTCTATCTACTATTCGATAAAGACAGATATAGCCTATATAATTGCTGTCTTACCAGAAAAAAGAAACCCGAAATGGATTCACAAAAAAATTAATAAAAAAAGCTAACAAGGCAAATTAACATGGACATTTTGTTCCGCTACGCTCCACATAAAAAACGGGGCAGGTCTTGCATAATTGCCGGGCTGACGCTGATCTCCCTCATGATAAAGTGCACCCACATATTCTATTCGCTTTCGTATCGGTCTAACCATGAATTAAAAATATAGCAAACTAAATATGTGGTTGCAAGACCTGACCCTATTATCCTCCTTAATTGCAGATGGTTGCAGAAACCACCTAGTATGATATTATCATACCGCTACTTTATAAAGGAGGTCTCTTATGGTCATGTTAAGAAAAACAATCACAGTAACTGAGCAACAAGACTCATGGATAAAGTCTCAAATAAACTCCGGGCAATACGGCAATGATAGTGAATATCTGCGTGAGTTGATTCGTCTTGATCAGGCAAATAAAGAAAAAATCGCTATCCTTCGCGCCGCTTTAATTGAGGGTGAAGAAAGTGGCGTTAGCAATCGCGGTATGAGCGATATACTTAATGACGCTAAAAAAAGACACCCTATGAATGATTAGCCTTTCTAATCGGGCTGGCAATGATCTTGATTCAATTATCAATTTTGGCCTAGCTGTCACTGTTGATTACTACACTGCCCTAGAAAAATGTTTTGAAACCTTAGATAAAAACCCTGATTTAGGGACTAAGGTTGATCATATTCGCTCTGATTATTTATGTTTTGAGCATCGTTCTCATTTAATCTTTTACAAGAAAAATAGTGATGGCATATTTATCGTTCGTATCATTCATAAAAGCATGGATGTGCAAACACACATTTCCTAATAAAAATAACAATTCAAGCTTGAAATAAAAATATCCGCCCCCAAATTCAGTCTAAGATAAATCATATTGGACTTTAGAAGATGAGCGACGAAGAAAATAACGAGATTGAAACTGAAGAAGAAAACACTGCTCCTGAAGCAGAAGTTGAATCTAACGAAGATCCTGCTGCGCTTTTAGAAGATGCCCGTAATAAGGCAGATGAGCATTGGAATGAGTTATTGCGTGCTCGTGCAGATATGGAGAACCTACGCCGTCGTCAATCGCGCGATTTAGAAAATGCCCATAAGCGTGCATTAGATAAGTTTGTAACCGAGTTATTGCCTATCTATGACAGCATGGAATTAGGTTTAAATGCGGCGAATGATGAAGATGTTTCACTTGATGCTGTGCGTGAAGGTTTAGATATGACGATAAAGATGTTTTTATCTTCTCTTGCTAAATTTGGTTTGGAAACGGTGAGCCCTGAAGAGGGTGATAACTTTGATCCGGAATTACACCAAGCGATGGGAATGACGCCAGTTGAAGGTGTTGAAGCAAATAAAATACTTACTGTAGCTCAGAAAGGATTCCAGTTTAATGGACGTTTATTGCGGCCTGCAATGGTTATGGTTTCACAGTAGTCCAAAATAAACCTCGTCATTGATCCTTCGGTTACTGCGTTTCCACAGGTTTTAAGCGGAAATCCAACAATAGTGAATATTTATACTGTCTATAAAGATCCCCGATAAAAGATCTCGAGGATGACGACTTAAGACAAAAACACATTAAAAACAATAAAGTGGGGCTCAAGACTTGAAATATAATTTTCGCCCCCCACTTAGTAATCAACAGCTGGTGAATCTGGCAAAAATTTAAGAAAAATGGAGAATAAACAATGGCTAAAATTATTGGTATTGACTTAGGAACAACCAATTCCTGTGTTGCAGTATTAGAAGATGGTAAAGCACGCATAATTGAAAACAGTGAAGGTGATCGCACCACACCATCGATTGTTGCGTTTACTAAAGATGATGAAGTATTAGTAGGTCAATCTGCTAAACGTCAAGCGGTAACAAACCCTAAAAACACCTTGTTTGCTATCAAGCGTTTGATTGGTCGCAAATTTAAAGATGATGTTGTGCAGCGTGATATCGACATGGTGCCTTATAGCATCGTTGAAGCTGATAATGGCGATGCGTGGGTTGATGCTAACGGTAAAAAAATGGCGCCACCTGAAATTTCTGCACGTGTTTTAATGAAAATGAAAAAAACCGCAGAAGACTTTTTGGGTGAAGAAGTAACGGAAGCCGTTGTAACTGTTCCTGCCTATTTCAATGACTCACAACGTCAAGCGACAAAAGATGCAGGTAAAATTGCTGGTCTAGAAGTTAAGCGGATTATTAATGAGCCAACAGCGGCTGCACTTGCTTATGGTATGGATAAAAAACGTGGCGATTCTACTATCGTAGTTTATGATTTGGGTGGGGGTACATTTGATGTATCTGTTATCGAAATTGCTGACATCGATGGTGAACATCAGTTTGAAGTATTATCAA
>CAYSGK010000227.1:0-3306 GCA_964430395.1 uncultured Methylophaga sp. | reverse complement strand
TATTTCACAGCAAAACGAACGGTATTTACTAAACGTTGGCTATTGTGGCTTTGTTTTGTCAGTTTGCCTTTACCGTGGATTGCCATTGAATGTGGTTGGTTTGTGGCCGAGTTTGGGCGACAACCTTGGGCGGTAGGTGAAATTTTGCCAACGGCATTGTCTGTATCTAGTCTTGAATATAGTGATGTGTTTAATAGCCTTATGGCCTTTATTGTTTTTTATACTTTCTTGCTGATTGTTGAAGTGTATTTAATGCTTAAGTTTGCTCGTTTGGGGCCCAGTTCTTTACATACTGGGCGATATCATTTTGAATCGGCAATGACGTCGAATCAAGACAAACATCTACTATAAGGGAGAGTGAATATGGAATTTTTAAGTTATGAATATTTAAAACTCGCTTGGTGGATCTTGATTGGTGTGCTTTGGATTTGTTTTGCCCTAACAGAAGGTTTTGATATGGGTGTTGCCATGCTTTTACCTTTTGTTGGTAAAACAGATGAAGAGCGCCGCGTAGCAATTAATGCGATTGCACCGCACTGGGATGGTAATCAGGTTTGGTTAATTCTCGCAGCCGGGGCATTATTTGCAGCATGGCCAACCTTATATGCAACGGCTTTTTCAGCTATGTATATGGCATTATTGGTCTTATTGTTTTCATTGTTTTTACGGCCTGTAGGTTTTGATTATCGTTCTAAACTACCAAGCCAAAAATGGCGAAACTTTTGGGATTGGGCATTATTTGTTCCAGGTGTGATCCCGCCGCTTATTTTTGGTGTTGGTATGGGTAATTTATTCCTTGGTATTGGCTTTGACTACGATGACTTAATGCGTTCATCATTTGATACGGGATTTTTCCAACTGTTACATCCATTTGCTGTGTTATCTGGCTTGTTAGCAATAGCCATGTTTATGATGCATGGTGCAAGTTATTTAATGTTACGATCAGGCTGGCCTGTTTATGACCGTGCGAGATCGTTTTTAGGGTTTGCAGCATTGGCTGTTATTGTACTGTTTGCGATAGAAGGTGTTTGGTTATGGCAATGGGTTGATGGCTATGCAATTAGCGGTCATTTTGATATTGCAGCGGTGAGTAACCCGCTAAATAAAACAGTTACCGTTGGTGAGGTAAGTTGGTTGCATAATTATACTGTTTACCCATGGTTTATCATTGCACCTGTTTTAGGTTTTGGAGGTGCATTAATTGCCTTCATCATGGGTAAAGTAGAAAAACCTGTATTGGCTTTTTATGGTTCTTGTTTAAGTCTGATTGGAATTATCTTGACAGCAGGATTTTCGCTATTTCCGTTTATCTTCCCATCAAGTTTAAACCCTAGCCATAGCTTGACGATGTGGGATGCGACATCAAGTGCATTAACATTAAATATAATGTTCTGGGCAGCATTGATTTTTGTGCCTCTTATCCTAGCGTATACCTCATGGTGTTATAAGGTTATGTGGGGCAAACATACTGTAGAAAGCATTCGTGAAAATGAACATACACTCTACTAAGGAGATTTAATATGTGGTATTTCGCATGGTTACTGGGTGTATTATTGGCGAGCGCCTTTGGTATTATCAATGTGATGTGGTTGGAGCTGAACGGGCTTGAAGACGACGAATAAATGATAATGGTTTAATGAATACCCCTGACTTTTTAAAGTCACAAAAACCGCTAACAGAACATTATCTCAGTTTAGCCATTGGCTTAGGATTAACAGCTGGGTTTTTATTGATATTGCAAGCCTGGTTGCTGGCTAATATCATTAATACGGTTATTTTTGAAAAGGCATCACTTGGTGATGTGCAAGCGTGGCTATGGGCAATGCTGGCAGTGTTTTTATTGCGTGCAGGCTTAAGTTGGGCTTCGGAAGTGACAGCATTTAAGGCAGCCGCACGGGTAAAAGTCAACTTACGTAATCGCTTGCATCAACATCTCCTCGCTTTAGGTCCTGTCGCCATTGATGGTGAACGCAGTGGTGAGATCATGACCACTTTAGTGGAGGGTGTTGAAGCGTTAGAAGCCTATTATGCACGCTATTTACCGACCATGTCGTTAGTGGTTCTCATTCCATTATCTATTTTAGTTTTTGTTTTTCCAATAGATTGGATCTCAGGATTGGTATTGTTAATCACAGCACCGTTAATTCCTTTTTTTATGATCTTGATAGGAAAAGGCACTCAACGTCTTAACAAAAAACAATGGCGTAAATTGGCGCGAATGAGTGCCCATTTTCTGGATATGATTCAGGGCTTGACGACATTAAAGATTTTTAATGCCAGTCGTCGTGAAATAGACACGATACAACGTATTTCTGATGATTATAGACGATCAACTATGTCAGTATTACGCGTTGCATTTTTATCTTCATTGGTGCTTGAATTTTTGGCCAGTGTCAGTATTGCAATTGTGGCCGTATTGGTTGGTTTTAGATTATTTTATGGCGAGATTGATTTCTTTTATGGCTTTTTTGCCTTGCTATTAGCCCCCGAGTTTTATTTGCCATTACGTAATATGGGTACCCATTATCATGCACGGTTAGAAGCGATTGGTGCGGCTGAAAAAATGTTAGATATTTTGCAACAACCACTGCCAAAGCAAAATAAAATAACGGCTGTTAGCAAACCGTTCACAAGTCCTATCGATATTGAATTTAACCTTGTGACGTATAGCTATGATAATCGTGGCGAGGCATTAAAGGATTTTACGGTATCCATTCCTGCAGGTAGAACTATCGCTTTGGTTGGCAAAAGTGGCGCAGGAAAAAGTACGGTGATCCGATTGTTAGCAGGGTTTATACATGCGACACAGGGCAGTATCACTGTTAATAGAATCCCCCTTGAACAAGTAAATATTGTTGATTGGCGCAAGAAGATTGCATGGGTGCCACAAATTCCCCATTTATTTCGAGGTTCAATCCGAGATAATATCGCCTTAGGTATGAATAATGCCGATGATAAAGCTATTTCACAAGCCGCAAAATTAGCCAATATTGCTGACTATATCGACAGTTTAGAAGCGGGATATCACACTCAAATTGGAGAACGTGGGCAAGGTTTGTCGGGGGGACAGATTCAGCGAATAGCCCTTGCGCGCGCATTTTTGAAAGATGCCCCTATTATTTTATTAGATGAAGCCACAGCAAATCTAGATTCTGAAAGTGAACAATTGATTCAGCAAAGTATTATGACACTGGCAAAAAACAAAACAGTGATCATGATAGCGCATCGACTGAAAACAGTGGAACAAGCCGATCAGATCCTAGTTATGGAACAAGG
Organism: uncultured Methylophaga sp.; assembly: GCA_964430395.1. Classification (GTDB taxonomy): domain Bacteria; phylum Pseudomonadota; class Gammaproteobacteria; order Nitrosococcales; family Methylophagaceae. Next base: position 30 of record CAYSGK010000227.1, on the reverse strand, counting down.
CAAAATTATTGAATCGGGAACACATTCAGC
>CAYSGK010000226.1:0-3353 GCA_964430395.1 uncultured Methylophaga sp. | reverse complement strand
AGGTTATTTAGGCGAAGAAAATACTTTCATAGACCATCATGAAGAAGGACTTTTTGAACTCATTAATGATGAGGGAAAGTATCCCCAACTCAATTGCTTATGGGATAATTTTTATGATGACCCATTAATCACGCCCACTGTAGCTATACCCATGTTACTTCAATCTGCACGTTTCAGAGTGCTTGAGCCATTCCAATTCTAGGCGCATCTATGCCGCATGGTTATTCCCTTACAAATAGATGAAACGACGAAGTGGGATGGCTCAAGCGCTTCTTCGATGGGTTTAAAAACGCTTTATGCGGCGTTATTGATTTTGATAAGGGAATAACCATTATCAGCAATCAATGCCTTGCCTAAAACGTTTTTAAATCCCACTGAAACGTGCAGATTGAAGTAACATGGGTATAATAAATTGGTGCATGAGTTAATCGAATTAAGGCAGCAAATTTATCAGAGCAATGAAAATCACTATTTATTAAAAGCGATCGATAGAATATTACCGCTATTGAGCAAAGCCTATGTGCGCAATAGTCAAGTTAAATGCATGAGTGATTAACAAGCTGATTTGACTAACATTTCCTCAGCATGAAGCCGTGTTTTTTCAGTTAGTGTTACGCCACCCAACATTCGGGCAATTTCTTCGATACGTTGTTTTTTATCAAGTGCAGTAATATTAATATGGGTACTTTCTTTTAGATTAGTTTTACTCACTTGTAGTTGCTGATGCGCTTGAGCAGCAACTTGTGGTAAATGGGTGATGCAAATAACTTGACGATTTTCAGCAAGTTTTCGCAGATGCTTACCGACGATCTCAGCGATACCACCACCAATACCGACATCTACCTCATCAAACACTAATGTTGGCACACTTCGGCTACTGGCGGTGACAACTTGGATTGCCAGACTAATACGTGCTAATTCTCCGCCTGATGCTACCTTACTCAATTCGCCTGCAGGCTGACCGGGGTTGGTGGTGACAAGCAGTTGAATATGATCTGAGCCCGTCTCATTAAAATTATCATTTGCAATAGGTGATACTACAAATTCAACTTGAGCTGTCGGCATGGAAAGCTCTTGAACGGATACACTTATTTTTTTAGATAAAGGTTTGGCTGTTTGTTGGCGCTTTTTACTAATTTTGTCACATAAATCGTGACATGCCGCCATTTGCTGATTGAATTGTTGATGTAATTCCTCAGTATGCACTTCGATATTTTCTAGTGAAGCTAATTCTTGTTGGAGTTGTTCAAAATGTCCAGGTAATTGCTCAATTTCGATATGATGTTTTCGTGCCTGATCATGTAAGCTCGCTAGTTCGATTTCAACTTGCTGTAATCGTTGAGGATCATTGTCTGTATTATCTAAATAATGGCGTAATTCATTTGAAACTTCATCAAGTTGAATAACTGCTGAATTTAGCGTTTCAAGCAAGTTCGCAAATTGTGGTTCAATATCTTGATGGACTGTAATCTCATTTAAAGCCTGACTTATTAGCGCATAGGCTGCCCCTTGTTCTTGCTCGAATAATTGATATTGTGCCAATTGGGCGGCTTCAATTAATTGTGATGCATTATTACGTTGTTTATGTTCTTGAATAAGCTGTTCTACATACTCTTGGTTAAGATTCAACGCTTGCAATTCAGTAACTTGATAATCTAATAAGTCACGGCGAGCAGTTTGATCTTGAGATTTTTGTTTAATGGTATCTAGTGCTTTCTCAGTGGCTTTTAATTGTTGATATTGTACTGCGAGCTCATTGAGTAAAGATTCCGTACCTGCAACCGTATCCAATAATTCCCGCTGTGTTTCACTGCGGATCAAGGACTGATGCGCGTGTTGGCCATGAATATCGATACTGCGAATGCTGATTTCACGTAGCTGTGCTAATTGAACGGCACGGCCATTAATATAAGCACGTGAACGGCCTTCTTTATTGATGGTTCGACGTAACTCACATTGGCCATCGTCATCTAGTTCTTCTTCAATTAACCAGTGCAGCAAAGGAGGATTGTTTTCAATAGCAAAACTAGCGCTTATTTCTGCTCGTTCACTACCTTGTCTTACCATCTTTGAATCAGCGCGGTCACCTAAGACTAAACTAAGCGCATCCACTAGCATTGATTTTCCTGCACCTGTTTCGCCCGTTAAAGAGGTCATGCCTTGATCAAAGTTGATTTCGACATCTTCAACAACAGCTAAATTACGGATGCTGAGCGCGGTGATCATGTTAGTTTTTTACCCCATTCAAGTTTTGCGCGGAGAATAGAATAATGATCATGATCTTCTAAATGTAATAATTGAATTGTGCTGGTATGGCGTTGAATGCGAATAGAATCACCAGGTTGCATAATATGCCCAGGTCGCCCGTCGCAGGTCGCCATTGCCGTATTGGTATTATTTTCACTTAGAATAATATCAATTACGCTATTTGCAGCAATAACCAAGGGACGATTACTGAGTGAATGAGGGCAAACAGAAGCCAGCACAAGTGCATCTAAATCAACATCAAGAATGGGACCGCCAGCTGACATAGCATACGCTGTCGAGCCTGTAGGCGTAGCGATAACTAAGCCATCGGCGCGTTGACTATTGAGAAAACGACCATTGATATACGTTTCAAATTCAATCATATGGAGACTTTGATGGGCATGAACAACCACATCATTCATTGCTTTGCCTACGGGGTTGTTAGAATTATTAATAGAGGCATACATTAAAAAACGTGTATCTTCACGATAATCGCCATCGAGAATTTCGGTAAGTTGCTGTTCAAGTTTTGACAACGTGACATCGGCAAGGAAGCCAAGACGACCGACATTAATACCCACTAAAGGTAAATCTGAACCTGATAACGCGCGTGATGCGGATAACAAAGTGCCATCGCCACCAATTGCTATGGTGAGATCACAGTGTTGTGGAAAATCATTAATTGAAACGACATCTAATTCTGGTAAAAAGGACATCGGCTCATTGATTACAATGCTGAGTGATCGGGTGCGTAAAAAATCGGTCACGCGTACAACGGCATTTTCCATAACAGGATCATCCTTACGGATAAATAGACCGATTCGTTTATAAGATGAACTCATTTTTGCTATTAACCTGCCGATATATTGCGAACATTTCATGCATTCTAACTGGTGCTTTGATTTATGCAAAGCATTAAGAAATCATTAGGGTCTATTGCTCTTTCGTAGCTGCCTCTGTTGTGACTGAAAATGCACCAATCAAGGCACGAGGAGAGCCGTTTGGTTATTCTAAATAAACGACGAGTAACGCTGAGTGGTGCATTTTCAGCTTCAGCCACAACCCGAAGGGCTGGTACTATTTTCCGCCTCACGGCGTTGGAAATG
>CAYSGK010000225.1:0-3368 GCA_964430395.1 uncultured Methylophaga sp. | reverse complement strand
AGCCCATCCATTATAGGCACCAAAAAACCGCAACTTGAATGATCACGGGTATAGAAGTGATAAATATAAATTTCAATTGAACGAAAATACTTAGTACGCTGTCTTTGGTAATAGAGCTCAGTTCAAGTACAATAGTGCGCTTTAATTACTACACGTAATTTAGTTTACGTTTATTCAAATTTTTTGTTGGGACTTTCATGATTAGAATTTTATTACTTTCTTTAATGATAATGAGCAATAGCGCGTGGGCACAACCGTTAGATAGAATTGTTGCTGTGGTCAATAATGAAGTATTGCTTGAAAGTGAATTGAATGATTTGGAAAAAACGGTTCGCAAACAATTGCAACAACGTAAGGCAGCAGTGCCACCGGAAGATATTTTAAGGGCGCAAGTTTTAGAGCGGTTGATCATGAAGCGATTGCAGATGCAAGAAGCGGCTCAAATTGGAGTGCGAGTAGGTGATGATGCATTGAATGCTGCACTAACCCAAATTGCAGCGAATAATAATTTATCGCTTCGCGGTTTTCGTGATTTATTGGAAGAAGATGGTTTTAATTATATTGATTTTCGTGAGTCAATTCGAGAAGAAATGACTATAACACGCCTCCGTAAGGCTGTGGTGGAAGATAAAGTAGCTGTCTCTGATAGAGAGGTTAATGGTTATTTAACTACTCAATCAGTACAGGGAGGTGGTGAGGAAAGCTATCATTTACTACATATTTTAGTGAGTGTGCCAGATGCGGCAGAACCTGAAGAAGTACAACAGGCACAGAAAAAACTTGAAAAAATACAAGGCTTATTAGATGAAGGTGTCCCTTTTACTGAAGTGGCAGCCCAGTATTCTGATGGCCAAAATGCATTAGAAGGTGGTGAGCTGGGTTGGCGAAAAAGAGGCGAATTGCCATCATTATTCGCCAAAGTTGTGCCAGAACTTAAGGTGGGCACAGTGAGTAAGGCGTTACGAAGTGGTAGTGGTTATCATCTGGTTATGGTTAAAGAAAAAAGAAGCGAAGAAAGACATATGGTCAAGCAAACCTTGGCAAGCCATATTTTGATTAAAACAGATGAATTAACCACTGATGAAGAAGCAAAAAAACGTTTGCAACAATTACGTGAACGGGTGCTAAACGGTGAAGACTTTGCTGAGTTGGCAAAAGCACATTCTGATGATACGGGAAGTGCTATTGATGGTGGCAGTTTGGGATGGGTTAGCCCTAGTGTCATGGTGCCCGAGTTTGAAGAAAAAATGAATGCATTGGCAGAGGGTGAAGTCAGTGATGTATTTAAAACGCGATTTGGTTGGCACATTATAAAAGTCTATAAGCGTCGTGAAGAAAATATGGCTGAAGAGTTTAAAAGAAATCAAGCACGCGCACAAATTCGCAAGCGTAAAATTGAGGAAGACATGGAGGCTTGGTTACGACAGCTACGTGATGAGGCCTATGTGGAATACCGTTGAGTTTTTGCCCTCGTATAGTGATTACCGCAGGTGAGCCTGCTGGCATAGGTCCTGATTTATGTGTGCAACTTGCACAATATCAACAGCACTGTGAGATTATAGTAATAGCGGATCCCGAATTGCTAAAACACAGAAGTAATACTTTAGGATTATCTATAAAGCTGGAATGCTTTGATAGTAATAAGCCTGCAAAGCCCTCGAAAAAAAACAGCTTGAAGTACCTTCCTATTGAATTAGCTACTTCTGTTCAGCCGGGGATCTTAAATAAGAACAATTCTCCGTATGTTCTAGCGAGTTTACAAAAAGCACTAAAGGGATGTTTAAGCAAGCAATTTGACGCGGTAGTGACTGCTCCTGTGCATAAAAGCATTATTAATGATGCTGGGGTGGCCTTTACAGGGCATACTGAGTTTTTTGCTGATGGTGCAGGTGTCGAGCAAGTGGTAATGATGCTGACTACACCGCAACTGAGTGTTGCATTAGCTACAACCCATTTACCCCTCAATAAAGTCAGTGAAGCTATTACACAGAAATTATTAACACGAGTGATCAAGATTATAAATACAAGTTTACAGAAACAAGCAGGTATTCTTCATCCTCGAATTGCCGTATGCGGTTTAAATCCACATGCGGGTGAAGATGGCCACTTAGGGCGAGAAGAAATTGATATTATTTCACCAGTAATCGAGAGTTTATCAAAACAAGGAGTTGATTTATCTGGCCCTTGGCCGGCAGATACTATATTCGTTGCAGAAAAACTAGCTAGTTATGATGTTGTATTGGCCATGTATCATGATCAAGGGTTACCTGTTTTGAAGTATCAGGGCTTTGGTAAGGCAGTGAATGTGACCTTGGGTTTACCGTTTATACGTACTTCTGTTGATCACGGCACTGCATTAGATTTAGCCGGTACTGGAAAAGCAAATAGTGGTAGCTTGCAAGCAGCAGTTGATATGGCCATCGATATGGCAAAAAGAAAAAAAGAGTATGAGTAAAAAGAATTACCCAAAAGCGAGAAAGCGTTTCGGACAAAACTTTTTACATGATCAGTCTGTTATTGACGATATTATTGGTGCAATTGACCCACAGCGAGGACAGCACATAGTCGAAATTGGTCCAGGTCGAGCCGCATTAACTAGACCACTTTTACAAAATAGCGGGCAACTGGATGTGATTGAATTAGATCGTGATCTTGTTCCGCTATTACAAATGCAATTTTCAGCATATGAAAACCTGACCATTTATCAAGCGGATGCATTGAGTTTTAATTATAGAACATTAGTCAAAGAGCAAGAAAAATTGCGCATTGTAGGTAATCTACCTTACAACATAACGACACCCTTATTATTTCATTTGCTGGCACAATCTGACTGTATTGAAGATATGTGTTTTATGTTACAACGTGAAGTTGTAGAGCGAATTTGTGCGCAACCCGGCAACAAACAATATGGTCGTTTAAGTATTATGGTGCAATATCAGTGTCAGGCAGAATTAGTTTTTCTTGTTCCTGCCGAAGCATTTGACCCTGTTCCAAAAGTGGAATCAGCTATTTTGTATTTAAATCCACGCTCGAAAGATGACTATATTGGCGGTGAGGTGGAGAGTGAATTTTTGGGGAAAGTTGTTACACAGGCTTTTTCTCAAAGGCGAAAAACAATCGCTAACACATTGAAAAGAATAGTAAGCTCAGAGCTAATTTTACAAGCTGGGATCAACTTAGAACAGCGTCCAGAAACAATATCCATCACACAATATGTTGCGTTAACTCGTCTATGGCTTGATTCATTGCATGTTGATAGTTCTATCATATAGTAAGCATAAGCAATTGTAAGAAAAGAAATTGTTTCAGTAGTAGAAACACAATCCCTAATTTGTGGCTTGACAGGCTGTTTTTGCTGTAGTTATATA
>CAYSGK010000224.1:0-3386 GCA_964430395.1 uncultured Methylophaga sp. | reverse complement strand
CGATATTGCATTTTTAGCTGAAAAACAAAAATGGAGTCAATCATGAAATCATCAACCCTCTTTGAAGGCATTATCGTTGCATTAATCAGCAGCTTTGTCGGCAGTGTTTTGTACTTTTCTCTGTCATCACTATTTTCAGATAGCTTTTTGATTAGGCTGTTAATCAGTGGGCTGAGTTTTGGCTACATTCTCTATTTATTAAGCAGAAGCAAAGAACGCATTGGTCGAATTACCGTGATCGCTGTTTGGTCAGTGAGCGTTATAAGTCTCTGGTTTATTTGGCCGCCGATCACACTCTTTATCTTAATGCATCTCGTTGCAATTTGGTTGGTGCGTTCACTTTATTTCTATTCCAGCTTATTTTCTTCTTTGGCCGATCTTGCCTTAAATGGCTTTAGCGTTGCCGCTGCATTTTGGGCGGCTAGCCATACCGGAAGTTTGTTTTTAACTATCTGGTGTTTCTTTCTTACCCAAGCCTTATTTGTTTTGATCCCTACCAGCATCAAAAAAGAAGCTAACAAAACAGCGACATCTTTCCAAAATGACGACCAATTCCACAATGCGTATCGTGCTGCAGAAGCGGCTGTTCGTAAACTTTCTAATTCATAATAAGGATAAAATCATGAAAACTAAATTAATTGCACTAAGTGTTTTTGCAGCAACGGCTGTAACAGTCACTTTCTTCCCAACGATTCAACACGCATTAGCAAATGCTACACAACCACCTATAATCGTAGATCTTGATCCTGTGATTTCACCAGCCTTAGCTAATATTGATAATCCCAAAATAGAAGTGGTATTTGTACTCGATACTACCGGTAGCATGAGCGGTTTAATCGATGCGGCGAAAGAAAAGATCTGGTCAATTGCCAGCACCATGGCATCTGCCCAAAATGCACCTGATATTAAAATGGGTTTAGTGGCTTATCGTGATCGCGGTGATGCATACGTGACCCAAAGCGTATCACTGTCTAGCGACTTAGATTCAATGTATGCTAAGTTAATGGATTATCAAGCTGATGGTGGTGGTGATACACCAGAAAGTGTTAATCAAGCGCTATATGAAGCGGTCAATAATATGCCGTGGAGTCAAGATCAAAACACCTATAAAGTAGTCTTTTTAGTCGGTGATGCGCCCGCCCATATGGATTATCAAGATGACGTTAAATACCCTGAAACGATCAAAATTGCTAAAACAAAAGGGATTATCATTAACACTATTCAAGCAGGACAAGATAGTGAAACGACCGCTAACTGGCAACAGATGGCTAGCCTAGCCAATGGTGATTATTTTCAAGTTGAGCAATCAGGTAATGCCGTGGCTATCGCCACCCCTTATGATAAAAAAATGGCAGCACTATCAAAAGAACTGGATGACACTCGCCTTTATTATGGTGACCGAGAACAAAAGGAAAAGCAGGCAAACAAGCTTGCAGCGACTTCAAAATTACATGAACGGGCTAGTGATGAATCAAGAGCACGCCGTGCTGAATTTAATACCACTGCCAGTGGCAAAGCTAACTTCTTAGGTGAAAATGAACTGGTCGATGCCATTGTTAATGGTGATGTCGAGCTTACTAGCATTAACAATGAAGATTTACCTGAAAGCATTCAAGCTATGCCTACGGAAGAGCAGGTCATTTTTATACAACAAAAAGCAGAAAAGCGTGATAATTTAAAAGAAGAAATGAAAGCATTAACCGAAAAGCGCAATGATTATTTGAAAAAACAAGTTGAAGCTGAAGGCGGAAAAAAAGATTCCTTTGATGCCAAAATATTTAGCTCCATTCAAGCTCAGACAAAAGAAAAAGGATTAATTTATAGTGCTGACAGCATCAAATATTAGCCCTTTCTAAATTCAACTCCCCTGATCTTTTTAGAATAAAGATCAGGGGAAGCAATTTAATGAACAAATTGTTGCCTGACATCCTTTTGAATAGCTAAATAAAATATTTGTGCCAATAATATTGTCGCTGGGATCACAATAATACCGATAAAGAATAATGTCTTATTTTCAAATATTACACCGCCAACTAAACCAAGAAATATACCCATAATTCCCAATAAAGCGAATGCACAACTAGTACCGACAATCACCCACCAATAAGCCTTTTTCAGATCCCATATGGTCTTTGATAAATAAATCATCACAATCGCCCGTACTGTGCCACGTATAAAATCACGCATACTTTCGATCTCACCATCCATTACATTCCATATCAAACCAACAATGATAAAGGTTGCGTAAAGATAAAGGTAACGTGACATTTGGCTAATTTTATTCTGTGTTTTTGCTTCCATTTTTTGATCCTTTAATGTACTTTTCCCATTTTTCGCAAGGGTTCAGTGATTGATGTAAGTGTTATTTTTTTATTGTCACGATATATCTCAACATGCAAGGGGGTACCCGGTTGAGTCTGTTTCATTATTTTATGTATGTCGTCCATTGTTGGGAGCTGTTTATCCTGCCATTTAGCAATTAAATCACCTACTTGCAAGCCTAATTTGTCACCTTGTTGACCAGGTTCAACATAGTGCACCATTGCCAATTTAACGGGTCTGCCCTGTAATATTGGCGAAGGGCTACGAAATGAAAATCCAAACCGTAGTTGGCCTTTTTTAGGGTAAGAAGGTGCCTGTATCACTTTTTCTATCTGTTTATTACCTCGGTGTATTACCATTCTAATATCCAATCCAGGGCGCACATGATCAAGTCGCCAAGCTAATTGATTGGTATGTAAGAACTTGACTCCTTCCCATTCCACTATTTGATCACCAGCTTGAATACCGATCCTGTCCATAAAACCACCCTTTTCTATATTGGTAATCCTCATATCACCGCCGACATGGTTTAGATTCACACCATATTTGTAATAATAAGGAATGCCTTGATGATCAAATCGTCCATTTTCCCCGCGAGGCCGATGAAAATAAACCTGCTGCATACCAAAGTTATATCGCCATATTTCAGACTCTTCATAACGACCAAAATGGATATACCAAATATTTCCAAACGTATGATTTGTACCGAGCCCTAATGTTTTTAGATCGAGTCGCCACTTGCCATCTCCTCCTTTTTCAAAAAAGAAAGGATCACATTGACGCTGATTTAACGAATGAAATAAAACGGCACGAGTTTCCTCTTCATTATAAGTAAGGTGTTCAACCTCACACCCCTTTAAACGTTTTACAGAATTATCCATTTGAGCAGGCGTTGACAACATTCCAGCCATAAATTTTCGTGATTCGGCTGTAAATACATCCAAATCTGATCGACCATTGCGATTAGCCAATGCATTAATATAACGCTGCAAAGTGACCTGAGGATCATCTGCCGCCAGCACATCATCGCCTTGCTGAAAGTGAGTCTCTTTGCCCGTTCCTAT
>CAYSGK010000223.1:0-3394 GCA_964430395.1 uncultured Methylophaga sp. | reverse complement strand
TGTGTACCATCACATGAAAAATTTAAACCGATAAACCCATTGACTAGATTTAATGAACCAGAGCGTAGATAGACGGTTTCATCTGCGAAGCGTAACGCACTAAACTGTTTGAATACATTGCATATGTCTTTTTTAGGGGCAATATTACGATCAAAATAATCACGCCTTGGATAGGCGAGACATATCTCGGTATCTGATAGTTCATCCATGGTTAAAATACGGTAGGTGTAGGGATCATCCACATGCCACACGGTTACGCGACTACTAGAGTAATGAATTTGACAATGATATACGCCATGCTCAAGCATCAGCTCTTCTAAGATGGTCATTACATCTTCGAGCTTGGTGTCCATTAAGCTTTCAACACGTTGTTGTAAAAACAAGCCGCTGCGAATTGCTGGGTCGCCTTTAATTTGGCGCCACTGCCTTGGCTCTTCATACATTTTGTCGTCACGGGGTAGCTCTCGTAAATCGTAATCAACACCTAGAAAGCCCAGACGTTCATTGTTCTTTCCACGAATTAATTGTATGCCTGTTACTGAAGGGCGTTTCTTGTTTGAGCTAATATATGCACCTGATAATTCAAAGTCGATACCGTTACGAGGAACAAACATGTTCTCCATATACGGTCGTGATGATCGATCTCGCCCAATATCTTCTGTTTTTGCTCCATTATGTTTCACCGTGGCGCTAATTTGCTTGCCTGATGTATCAAGTACATAAAGATACTTACAGTAAGGCAACTTGTTTATTGCCTTGATAAGATGCTCGTTGAGTAAGTCAGAGCTGTCCATTAGAGGCACTAATTCAATTGCAAAATCGGATAGCGTTCCGCCTAATAAATGGGTGAGTAATTTACGTTGATGTTTTACTGATTGTTTGACTGTTGAATCCATTGTAATATTTTAGCACGAGTAATCAGCAATCAAGTGATAAGAAAATGAAAATTAGAACTTTATTTATATCGTCCATATCTACATTAAAAGCAACTTTAATAACTACTTCAAAAACTACTTTAGTAACAAGTTTATTATTGATTAGTTCAAGCTTTGCGTTCGCCAATGAGGTTGAAGTTGTAGATGTGAAAGCCACTCAGGCCAGCGATAAAACATGGAACTTTCGAGTAACCTTAAAGCACGATGATGAAGGCTGGGATCATTATGCGAACGAGTGGCAGGTGATAGCGCCTGATAATAAAATATTAGCGACACGCACTTTGTATCATCCTCATGTTAACGAACAGCCTTTTACCCGTGGCACTTCAGGGGTGAAAATACCAGCGACAATAAAAACAGTACGCATTATTGCAAAAGACACGGTGCATGGGCTTTCTACAAAAGCTTTAGAGCTTAACCTTGCTAGCAAGAAAGTATCACCTGTTACTTTGTCTTTGAAAAAGGCAAAGTAATCCAATGACAGAAGAAAAGAAAACGAATAAGCCCCTCTCTAAACGAGAAAAGCAACTAGCAGCTGAGGCGATGGAGTATTTTATTCAATACGTTTCTAGCCCTTGGCGAATTGTTTGGGTAAATTTCCTAGCGGGTATTTTTCGAGGTTTGGGTGCGTTAATTGGCGCATCTATCGTGCTTGCCCTTATTGTTTGGGTGCTTGCACAATTGGTTGAAGTTCCATTGGTAGGTGAGTATGCCAAAGATATTAAGGAATCAATGGCGAGTTATATTGAAGATACAAATTATAACAATGATTTTGATCGCATTGCGGATACGCTTGAACGCATAGAGAAAGAACTTGCAGAAGATAGTAAATAATTGTCACCCCCCCGGTTTTTTGCGGTTTTGTATAAATTGTAAGCAATGCCTTAATCACATGAATCTGATGGCTAGATTTTAATAATGAAATCTAGTCGATTAGCGCTATCCATATTGTTCTTGTTTGTGGTTTTAGCCTTGGCATCCACGTATTTTCTCGTAAAAGAAAATGCCAAAGGTAAGTTACAGCAAAATATATCAATTCAGCTGCAACAACTCGTCAATGAGCTTGAAATAATTCTTGAGCGCCATGCATATCTCCCTGCTTTAATTGCAGATGACCAAGCCGTTATTGATTTTATGAGCTTGCAAGAAACGCCAAGTAGTACAGAAGATGATGAAAGCGACGAAGCTCAGCTTTCGCGTATAAATGCTTATTTAGAACTGGTCAGCAATACCTCGGGAGCATCTTCGGCATTTTTGATGCGCCTTGATGGTACAACGGTTGCCTCAAGTAATTGGTTTTCCCCGCATTCATTTATAGGAAAGAATTTTGCTTTTCGTCCTTATTTTCAAAAAGCTAAGCAAAATATTCTAGGGCGCTATTATGGTATCGGTGCGGTGTCAGGTGAGCGCGGTTACTTTTTTGCGCGCGCTATTCATAATAATAATGAGGAAATGATAGGCGTAGTGGTCGTTAAGGTTGCGATGGATGATGTCGAGTTTACATGGGGTGTAGGTTCGATGGAATTTATGGTGACAGATAGACAAGGTGTTATCTTTTTATCAAGCCAAGATCGTTGGAAATTACGCTCTCTCTTGCCCTTATCAAGCGAACAAAAAAAGCATATTTTGTCGAGCCGTCGCTATGGACAAAGAAATATTCAAGCGCTTGATAAAAGTGTGTTGAAGCTAGACCAACAGAACTTTCAATCAATTCGTATTGAAAATAAAAACTACGAAATATTAACAAAAAATATGATTTTGGCCGATTGGGATGTGCGCATTTTAGCCAGCCATTCTAATATGAATCGGTCAATATCGACGGCAATGCTGCTTGGGTCTTTATTGATTGTATTATTGACGGCTTTGACGGCAGTCTTGTGGCGAGCACAGCAACAGCGCAAAAAATATCAGCTACAAATTACTGAGCAGCTAGAAGAGAAGGTGGCTAAACGTACCAAGGCACTTAAACAATCGCAGGAAGATTTAATACAGGCGGCAAAAATGGCGGCGCTAGGTCAGCTCTCAGCGGGTATTACGCATGAGATTAACAATCCACTTACAGCAATTCGTGCTTATGCTGATAATGCACAACAGTTTTTGCAAAAAGATAGATTGGATATGGTTAAGTCTAATCTAAGTGAAATTACTAGCTTAACCGAGAGCATGGCGGCAATCACCAAACAGTTAAAATCATTCTCACGTAAGAGCAAAGGGCAGTTTACGCCTGTGCTATTGGAGCAGGCAATTAATAATGCATTGGCGATTGTGCATCCTAAATTATTAAGTTGTTCGGTGGTTTTCCATTGGAATGCTCAAATTCATGGCTCTAATAAAAGCGTGTTAGCTGATGAAATTTGGTTGGGGAAGATTTTGGTTAATCTACTCACCAATGCGATTTCGCGGCGGAAAACAAAAAAACCGAAAAAATTATTTGTTTAGCACACAATATAACCGAAAAA
>CAYSGK010000222.1:0-3407 GCA_964430395.1 uncultured Methylophaga sp. | reverse complement strand
TGGTAGCGCACACCAGGTAAATCTTTAACACGACCGCCGCGAATCAGCACAACTGAATGCTCTTGCAGGTTATGACCTTCACCACCAATGTATGACGTTACCTCAAAACCATTTGTTAAGCGTACACGAGCAACTTTACGCATTGCTGAGTTTGGTTTCTTAGGTGTTGTTGTATAAACACGAGTACATACACCACGACGTTGAGGGCAAGCCTGTAACGCGGGTACATTATTCTTTTTCTTTTGCTTTAATCTTGGTTTGCGAACCAATTGATTTATTGTTGCCATTAAACTTACAGCCTTAACTATTTAATACGGTTGCGACACAAGATATGTACGCTTTACCAGTAAAAATCGGGCTCCCACACTGTGAGAGCCCGACAAAGAGGAGGGATTTTACTACCTTTTAATACCCCACGTCAAGCCATCTTGTTTTAATTACCTAAAAGATAATTTTATTCAGATGCGCCTTCTAATTGTTCATTTTCGTTATCAACTGCAACATCTAATGCTACAGCTGCTTTTACTTTTTTCGCAGCCGGTTTATCTTCGCCTAATCTAAGTTTGCGTTGACGCTGACGTTCTTTATGGTATGCCAAACCGGTACCTGCTGGAATTAAACGACCCACGATTACATTTTCTTTCAGGCCACGAAGCGGATCACGTTTCCCAGTCACCGCCGCATCTGTTAATACGCGAGTAGTTTCTTGGAAAGATGCTGCAGAAATAAATGAATCTGTTGCCAATGATGCTTTAGTAATACCTAATAACATATGTGTATAGGTGGCTTCGAGTTTGCCCTCTGCACGCACAGTATCATTCACTTCTAACAGCGTATCATGCTCAATTTGCTCTCCTTTGAGGAATTTCGTATCTCCCGGAGAAACAATTTCTACTTTACGCAACATCTGACGAACAATCACTTCAATATGTTTATCGTTAATTTTTACACCTTGCAAACGATATACTTCTTGCACTTCACTAGCCATATAATCAGCTAAAGCTAGGATACCTTTTAGGCGTAAAATATCATGCGGATCTTCAGGTCCGTCAACTAGCATTTCACCTTTTTCAATATGCTCACCTTCAAATACCGAAACATGACGCCATTTAGGAATTAATTCCTCATGAACATCACCTTCTTTTGGTGTAATTACTAGACGTTGTTTACCTTTTGTTTCTTTACCGAAGCTAATTGTTCCTGAGATTTCTGCCATCAAAGCAGGATCTTTCGGCTTACGCGCTTCAAACAAATCAGCAACGCGTGGCAGACCACCGGTAATATCACGTGTTTTACTACTTTCTTGTGGGATACGCGCTAGAACATCACCAATTCCTACTTCACCACCGTCACTTACGGTAACAATCGCGCCACCTGGCAAGAAGTATTGAGCAGGAATATCGGTACCAACAAGTAATAAATCTTCACCTTTACCATCAACTAATTTAACCATTGGACGCATATCTTTAGATGCTGTGCCACGTTGTTTTGGATCACGTACAATCATACTCGTTAAACCAGTTACTTCATCGATTTGCTTATCGACCGTAACACCCTCAACTAGATCTTGTAATAGAACCTTACCTGCAACTTCGGTCACAACTGGATGAGTATGCGGATCCCACATTGCCACAACCTGACCTGCTTCCACAGCTTCGTTGTCTGATACGGTAATTTCCGCACCATATGGAATTTTATAACGCTCACGCTCACGACCATTTTCATCAATAAGATGGAGTTCACCGCTGCGTGATACCGCAACAAACTTACCGCTCGAATGCTTGACGGATTTGATGTTATGGAAACGAATATTACCCGCAAACTTCAAAGCAACAGAGTTATCTGCCGCTGTCCGCGATGCCGCACCACCGATATGGAAAGTACGCATGGTAAGCTGTGTTCCAGGTTCACCGATTGACTGTGCCGCGATAACACCGACTGCTTCTCCGACATTAATTTGATGCCCGCGCCCTAAATCTCGCCCATAACATGATGCACATACTCCATGGCGTGATTCACATGTCATAGCTGAGCGTACAGTCACTTCATCGACACCGGCCTCTTCCAATTTAACGACTAGACCTTCATCCATCAATGTACCTGCAGCAAGTACTAGCGTTTCATCATCACCTTTAGTCACATCACGTGCAAGCACGCGGCCTAATACACGTTCACCTAGGGGTTCGACTACATCTCCGCCTTCGATTATAGGGGTCATACTTATACCGACATCAGTACCACAGTCTTCTTCTACGATAACTAAATCTTGAGATACATCTACTAAACGACGTGTTAGATAACCCGAGTTTGCTGTTTTCAATGCCGTATCGGCCAAACCTTTACGAGCACCATGAGTAGAGATAAAGTATTGAAGTACATCTAAGCCTTCACGGAAGTTCGCTGTAATAGGTGTTTCGATGATAGAACCATCTGGTTTTGCCATCAATCCACGCATACCTGCGAGCTGACGAATCTGGGCTGCACTACCACGCGCGCCAGAATCGGCCATCATATAGATAGAATTCATTGACTGTTGCGTGACTTTATTGCCTTCAGAGTTAACAACCGTGTCTGCAGCCAAACCATCCATCATCGCATTAGCAACTTGATCATTTGTACGGGACCAAATATCGATTATTTTGTTATAACGTTCGCCATCTGTTACCAAACCAGAAGCATATTGTGTTGCAATTTCTTCTACTTCAGCTTCTGCAGTTGCAAGAATTTTTGCTTTAGATTCAGGAATAGCCATATCGTCAACACCAACCGATGCACCAGACTTAGTAGCATTGCTAAAGCCAAGATACATTAATTGGTCGGCAAAAATAACTGTTGCTTTCAAACCTAAGCGACGATAACAAACATTGATTAGATCACCTATTGCTTTTTTTGTCATCGCACGGTCGACCACTGAAAAAGGTAGTCCTTTAGGTACGATATTAAATAAAATTGCACGACCTACCGTTGTATCAACACGTACAACGCGTGTTTGCTCAACTTCAGGCAAGGTAATATCTGTTTCTTCAACACGTACTGTTATTTTAGCGTGAATTGAAACTTCACCATTATCATAGGCACGTTTTAACTCAGATAAGTCAGCAAATTTAATGCCTTCGCCTTTTTCATTAATGCGCTCACGTGTCATGTAATACAATCCTAATACCACATCTTGTGATGGAATGATTACTGGCTCACCATTAGCAGGTGACAAAATATTATTTGTCGCCATCATTAAAGTGCGTGCTTCTAACTGTGCTTCCAATGACAATGGTACGTGTACCGCCATTTGGTCACCATCAAAATCGGCATTAAATGCACTACATACTAGAGGATGAAGCTGGATCGCTTTTCCTTCGATCAATAATGGTTCGAATGCTTGAATACCTAGTCTATGCAATGTAGGTGCA
>CAYSGK010000221.1:0-3414 GCA_964430395.1 uncultured Methylophaga sp. | reverse complement strand
AGATCTTTGGCTAGTCGTTCTGTACCATCTCGAGAATAGCCAATTAAAATATTGCCAAGTCGTTCTTTTAATTCTTTAAGTGTATTTGACAAACAAAAAATTGCCATCACTTCTGATGCTACAACAATATCAAAGCCATCTTGACGGGGGAAGCCATTCGGCACACCGCCCAACCCCACCGTAATGTCACGCAATGCACGATCATTCATATCCATCACCCGTCCCCAGGTGATTTTTCGTACATCAAGATCAAGCGTATTGCCGTGATGAATATGATTATCAATCATTGCCGCTAATAAGTTATGTGCTGCACCAATAGCATGTAAATCACCGGTAAAATGAAGATTAATATCTTCCATTGGCACAACCTGAGCATAACCACCACCAGCCGCACCGCCTTTCATACCAAAATTAGGTCCCATTGACGGTTCACGCACACATACCATTGATGCCTTACCAATGCGATTCAAAGCATCACTTAAACCAATCGTTGTAGTGGTTTTTCCTTCACCAGCTGGGGTAGGACTCACAGCCGTCACTAGAATGAGCTTACCATCTGGTTTATCAGCCAATTCAGTCATTACATCTAGCGAAACTTTGGCTTTATAGTGACCATAAGGATCAAGCTGAAGTGGCTCTAAACCTAAACGCTTCTGGGCAAGTGGAATTATTTGCTCCATATTGGCTTGTTGTGCAATTTCAATATCTGACATGCTTCTTCCAGTTTCTATATTCTCGAGTAGTATACTCGACTTTGAATATTTTCACTTGCCAAGGCTCTTCTTCAACGATCAAAATCACACCTCAATAAGATCTAATCATTAGAACTTATAGATCACCATTGAAATTTGTTTTTTTGTCACTTAAGTGACAGAAGAAAGTGTCGCCCCTGCTTATCCTGTTGCCTATCAAAACAGTGTGAATATCTGTTTTATATTAACAATAAGATAAGGAGAAAAACCATGATTTCAAATATGTTACGGTTTCCGTTTTCAATGTTAGATAACGAAATTAATAGCCTATTTTATCCTGAACAAAATCAAGGATCGGCTAGAAGCACTTATGTTTATCCACCTATCAATATCAGTACGACAGATACAAAAGTAGATGTCTATTTGTTTATTGCAGGTATGGATCCTGATGATATTGAATTGGTGATTGAAAAAAATATGTTGAGTGTATCTGGTCAGCGAAAATTACCCGAGGCAGATGAAAATAGTACGATTTTTCGTCAAGAACGTTTTGAAGGACGTTTTAAACGCGTCATTACCTTACCTGAAACAGTTGATACTGATACAACACAAGCAACGTATAAAGATGGCGTACTCCATATCAGTATTGATAAGCGTGCAGAAGTACAGCCTCGTCAGATTAAAATTTCAGCACAATAATGGAGGGTCATAAAATGACTACAGAAAATAAAGGGCTTACAACCCAAACAAATAAAGCAGATGTAGCAACAATAACACCTGCTACTGATATTTATGAATCAAAAGATGCTGTCGCGTTATATGTCGACTTGCCGGGAGTGAGCAAAGAGTCTTTAGATATCGATGTCGATCAAGATATATTGACTATTAAGGGCACAATTAGCCTGTCAACACCAGACAATATGCAAACTACCTATATTGATGTCCAAGCGAACACCTTTGAAAGACGATTTACACTGGGTGATGAGCTAGATGTCAATAAAATTGAAGCTAAATTAGAACAGGGGGCTCTGGAATTAACCATTCCAAAACTAGAGCAACATAAACCTAAAAAAATTGCTATTAATGTAGCTTAAAACGTATAGGAGGAATATATTATGAATGTAAACAATATCACTAACAGCCTATCTCGAACATGGGATACGATTAGTCATGGTTGGAGTCAACTTATCTCACGCGCTAGCAATGCATTGACACAATTTGTTGCCAGCGATGATAAGAATAGTGAAAACCTACCTGTCTCAGGTTCTCGCTGGGGATTACTCAGTGCTGATGTCTATGACGATGCTGACAAAGTAGTTGTTAAAGTCGAAATCCCAGGATTAGACGATAGCGATTTTGATATCAGTATCGTTGATAATATCTTGACTATCAGTGGCGAAAAGCAATTTCAACGTGAATCAAACGAAGGACAATATAGTGTTTTCGAATGCGCCTATGGTCGCTTTAGCCGTTCCATTCCTTTAGAGTATGAAGTCGATGCGGATACCGCAAAAGCAGTATACAATAAAGGTATCTTAAAAATAGAATTACAAAAGAAAACACATCAACGTCGTCGTAAAATTGAAATAAAATAATGTTGTCTCTCTAAATAAAAGTTTACCGCGGTTGAAATTGTCAACCGCGGTAACAATAATAATGATGCTATTTTCTGAAAAGGCTATTTATGGAATATAAAGATTATTACAAAATCATGGGTGTTTCTAAAGACGCCTCCCAGCAGGAAATAAAACGCGCCTATCGTAAGCTGGCACGTAAATATCACCCTGATGTCAGCAAAGAAAAAGATGCTGAAGAACGTTTTAAAGAAGTAGGTGAGGCCTATGAAGTATTAAAAGATCCTGAAAAGCGTACCGCTTATGACCAATTAGGAGCCAACTGGAAAGCGGGTCAACAAGGCTTTCAACCACCTCCTGATTGGGATGCCGGTTTTGAATTTCATGGCGATACTTTCACTGGTGGCACCGCAGGAGCAGAAGGTTTTAGTGATTTCTTTGAAAGCTTATTCGGGCATGCTGGCGGTGGCTTCCAACATCGTTCAGATCAAGGTGCTGGTACCGGTAGCCGCCAGTATCAAATGCGCGGCGAAGATAGCCATGCAAAAGTATTTGTGGATCTTGAAGATACCTACCAAGGCACCTCACGTAGCCTAACGCTTCGTAGTACCGTTATGGGGCCTGATGGGCGACCACAACTTAAGCCTCGCACATTAAATGTTAAGATTCCTAAGGGTGTAAAAGCAGGACAAAATATCCGATTAAAAGGACAAGGTAGCCCCGGAATAGGAGGTGGACCTGCGGGTGATCTTTATCTAGAAATAGAGTTTAATCCACACTCAATCTATAAAGTTGATGGTGCTGATGTGTTATTAGATGTGCCTATTACACCATGGGAAGCAGCATTAGGTGGCAAAATTAAAGTGCCTACACCTAGTGGGCCGATAGATCTAAAAATACCCGCATCGAGTTCCAGTGGCAAAAAGATGCGGTTGAAAGGTCGAGGCATACCTGCCAAACAATCTGGGGATTTTTATGTCACATTAATGATTGTTTTGCCAGACAGTCAAAGTGAAAAAGAAAAGGAACTGTATCAGGAGTTACAGCAAGCTAATAGTCATTTTAATCCACGTTCAAAACTGGGAGTGTAATAATGTCAAACCAAATGATTAAATCAGAAATAGGCGTTATTGTTGAAGAAAGTGAAC
>CAYSGK010000220.1:0-3416 GCA_964430395.1 uncultured Methylophaga sp. | reverse complement strand
ACCTGCCCGGGCAGCCTCAATAGCAGCATTTAATGCCAGTAAATTAGTCTGTTCAGCGATGCCTCGGATCACGTTCAGCACTGAATCGATATTTTTGCTTTCTTCGCGTAAGCTGTCAACATCCTCGGCGGCATGCTCCATCCCCGTTGCCAACTGTTCTATTGAGGCAATTGCTTCATCCACTATCCGTGTGCCCTCAGCCGACTCACGCTCGGTCTCATTTACATTTTCCGAAGCCATCAAAGCATTTTTTGCTACTTCTTGCACGGTCATAATCATCTCATTCATAGCAGTGGCTACCTGCTCAATTTCGGCTTGTTGCGTAGCCACAACATCGTGTACATGCCCACTTGTGCCAGTCAATTGCTGTGAACTCTCTGCTACTTTAACGGTGCTGTCAGAGATATGATGCATCATTTCGTTAATCTGACTTCTAAATAGGTTATAGCTATCAGCGATATTTTTGAGTTCATCTTTGACATTAATTTTAATATTCTGCGTTAAATCTTTATTTTTCCCGATTTCTGCAAACTGTTTAACAGTTGAATCTACCGCATTAATCACGGAGGAATAGATCCCTGAAAGTACGCTCAGAAGGAATACGAAAAATAAAGCAGCTTCGATTAAGGTTAAGTTTCTACTGCTGACCATCTTATCGACTCTTAAGGTAATAAGACGAATCATTTCTCGGTTAGACAAATCATATAGCGCGTCGATAGAGCTTATTAATGTAGTGCCGTGGGAAAACAGTGCATTTCCATGCCCATTTGTCACTAAAGTCTCCACATCATTTTTAAACTTTTTTATGCCGATTTGAATCGGCTGAACACTAGGTGTGATTTTGCTTTTTAACGAAGCATTAAAGTCGTAGGCAGATTTCAGGCCGATACTCATAGCGTGAAAAGATTGTAATATTCCAGACAAGTTCATCGCTATGTGCAGTGTTTCATCACTGTTAGCAAATCCCCCTCTAGCGGCAACAGAGGCTGAAAGTCCTCGTGTTTTACCAGTAAACTCCATCATGGTAGGTAATTTATTAATCACAGCATCCATTAAATAATAGCTATCCAGATCTGGATCTAAAATCAGATTGGACATATCACCCACTTTGGCAATCAGGTCAAGTTCTTCTTGAATTATTTTGCTATAGTGCTTGAAACTTTGTTGTGCATTTAACTTCATAGCATTTTGCATAAGATCCACTAATTCTTTTTTCATGCTTTGAAACTTGGGCATTATTTTTGGTAAATTGGCTGTTATTAATGCCTGTTCTACTTTGTCAAGATCCGGCTTTATTGTGTTTTGTTGTGTTTGTACATCCACTGTTTTGTTGCCGCTCAAGTAAACGCTTGTTTTTCCTCTTAGCTTTTGGGTATCAATCAGCAGGTCTTTTAATGAGGGTAATGTTTTGGCACCGACTATCTCTAACGAGGAAAATTGGATCTGTTGTTGATAATTATCGACAAGGCTGTAAACCATAAATCCTGAGAATAAGGTGACAAATAGAGCAATTAAACTGAATTTAACTCGGTAACTCAAATTATCCATAATATTGCTAATAAATTTCATTGTATTTTTTCCTTAGATAAATTATAAAAAAATGATATAACTTTAATATATTGTTATGAATTAGCCCTGTCTAATGCAGGGTAAAATCTCGAAGATAACGGTTTTAAAAACCTATCTCTTCATTGATTAGCAGTATCCACATCAAGCATAAATACTTAATCCTACTTCAATATCTTGTGCCACACTTTCAGTTTGTTGTTCATTTTCAGTCGCAATTTGTGCCGCTTTGCCATTGCCATTATGAACCCCGCTTTCACTTGCTTGTTCATCTTCAGATTGTCTAAAGTCTTGCCCTGCTACATCAGCATCGGCTATTTGCATACCATTTTGTGCAAAACTTTCTCGCAATCGTGGTAATGCCTGCTCAAGTGCATCACGGGTTGCTGCATGATGCGAAATAAACAATACATTTGCTTGGTCACTATGCATATTGAGTTTCACTTCAACAGGCCCCAAATTAGCCGGGTTGAGTTTTAATGATGCTTCTTGAATACCCTCACGCGCCATCCATACCACGCGGCTACTCATCACCTGATTCCAAGCACTGGATTGCATTGTAGGCTGCACAGCCAACACGGGTTGAGCCGGTGCGTTATTTTGGCTAGGAACAGTATTTATTGATGTTGATGAAAGTAGAGTCGAAAAACTCGCTGTACTTCGCTCTGACTTTTTATCTGATGCTATTTTAGTTACAGCATCATCAACTGAAAGTATTTCTGGGGATTTGTTTTTAGACAGTGCATGGAAAATATCTGATCGTAAGTTTGTGGTTTGTGGCTTTTTATCTAACTCTAAACCATCTGTAGCAGAATCAATTTTGCTTATAGGATCACTATTAGATCCAACAATAAAATTAGCCTTATCTTTATCTTTATTCAGTGATGGCTGTTGTTCCGTTGGTTTTTTATCTATCACGGTTTTTGCCGCTATCAACTGCTCTGCTGATACGATCTTTGTTTTCGGTGTTGCAATTACGTCTGCTTTTAATTCTGTAATAATTGAAGCATCTGGATCTGTATCGCTCAAATCTGTAATGTCTATTGCTTCTATTGACTCATTATCGTCTTTCGCTTGCACCTTTTCCGGCAAACTTTTGCCGTTTTTATCTTTGACAGTATTCTCGGTAGTTTTTTCTTTAGGCTGACTAGTCGTAGCTTTAGTTTTTTCATTGGGGTCTTTTTTAGCTGTGTCGTGTTGCTCTATCTGCTTATCTAAAGTAGATGAAAATGAGGTCTCATCAGTGTTCTCTGGCTTTTTAGATTGTTCTGCTCCTCTAGTGGCCTCAACTTTCGGGCTAGCAGGTGCAATGGGTGTTTTTAACAAAAATTCTTGGCTCATTCTGACCTCTTAATTTCATCACTTTGATCAATACTTATCTACAAAAATAAGATGCAATTAATACGCCAATATATGCTCATCAATTTAATTCTTATAAAATGCTATAATTGAGCAACTACAAAGTTTAGGATAGCTGCAAATGGTTGATTATAAAAAAAGAATTAGCATTAACCCTGACGTGAGGAGCGGTAAGCCTTGCATTAAAAATACACGTATTACGGTATACGATATTCTTGAGTATCTAGCGGGCGGCATGAGTGAAGCTGAAATCTTATCTGATTTTCCAAACTTGTCCCAAAAAGATATACAAGCTGTTTTTGCTTTTGCAGCAGCTAGAGAACGAAAATTAGCATCATCTATTGCTGCGTGAAACTTTTATTAGATGAAAATATCAGTGCCAAACTGATAACGACACTAATTAAGGATTTTCCTGACAGTACGCATATTGATTATTTAAACATGCAGGGATCGACAGATACCAGCATTTGGGATTATGCACAACAAGAGGG
>CAYSGK010000219.1:0-3440 GCA_964430395.1 uncultured Methylophaga sp. | reverse complement strand
TAAATGTGCCTGAATCGGCTCGTAAACTGCGAGCGCTAAGGCCATAAACTGTTCATCTAAAGGTGAGAAGTTATATACTTGTTGATAATAAAGATCATTTTTCTCACCGGCAATATACATTCCACCTTCCCATGCTCCAAACATTGCTGTGTCTGTTTTATTTCCTTTTAAACTCGCTTTAGCAAAGGCATAGCTGGTATTTGAAAATAGTGGTAAGGGCTGTTGCAAGCCTTGCCAATACAATTGAAGAAGCTCTTCTAATATCAGAACTGCATTTTCGACGGGCTTAAAATGATAACTTTTATCTTCTGTTATCCAACGGCTTTCATAAGCCACGTTTTCAGGCTGTATACAATTTAATATTAAATGCTGTAACCATACTGCCAATAACTCCCCGCCTTTAGACTTAGCCATTCTAAAACTATATAAACCGTCATTCGTTAAGCCTTCTAACTGTCCCTGCACTAAAAACTCATTTATCTTTAATTCAACAGGATGTGGATCCAAAAATTCATCGGGGTAATCTACTAATAATTGTTCAGAAAATGACTCAACCTTACCCTGCTGTTCCGTAAAGATGATATCGCCAACACTACCTTGAGGTAGCATACCCGTGGCTTGAATTAATGGCAATGCATCGACCAGCTTGTCATTCAAACGATAATGCAATAATTGCTGGCGTAGCGACCATGCTTGCAGACCATCTAAATCGAACGGTTCACGTGAGTCTAATTGTTCTTCACCTACTTCTAAAAACAGACCTAATCGCTGCTGTAATAAAAAGCGTGTTGGATGACGAAAGAACATTAATAACTGCGTGACAGTAATCGTTTTCCAGCTCTCGTCAGGCTCAGGCAATACATGAGCAAACCATGCATTATCTGCTAGACTCTTATTGTCATGCGGTGGGCAATGTGCTGCTACATAGCTAAATAATTTCGTTGATTTTCTATCAAAATAACGCTGACTAAATGCCTGTAATGGATGCTCAGTTAAAACATGTTGCCAAATATCACCGCCATTTTGTGTCTCAAAGCTTAGCTTCAATACATCACGCACATCGCTGACTAATACCGAAGGCGGTATAGCTGAATTATCAATAATACTGGCGCCAACATAACTGATATAAAAATGTGATTGTGCTGATAATAACGACTCTAAAAACAGATAACGATCTTCATCACGCTGTGAGCGATCACCTTGTCGGATTGGTAGTTTTGACATTAAATCGAAACCGGGGGTGACTTGCCTACGTGGATAACTACCATCATTCATGCCAAGCAAGCACACGACTTTAAATGGAATGCTTCGCATCGGTACCATGCCGCAAAAAGTAACACCATTCCCCATAAATCGTGTCTGAGTCTGTTGTGTATCTAAATGGCTTTCAAACCATTCTTTAACTAAATCAATGCTTATTTTTTCTTCAAACTCGGCTAATTCTATGCTTTCAACTAAACTATCTGCTGTTTTTCTTATCAACAATAATTCGTGTTCATCGTTGGAATCTACCGAGGCTGGTTCGAAAAAGTCTTCTACTAACCGTATCATTAACTGTTGCCATTGTTTCGCCGTTGACACCGTGTTTAGCCATTGTCGATAACGATCGAGTGCATCAATAAATGCACATAAATGTGCCATTGTTTCAGCACGATCACTGCTAATTCCATCAAAACCTAATCTGCCTTCAAATAGCAGGTCTGATGACTCCGGCATGGCATAACCAAGGAGTAGACGATCTAAGCCTGCTCGCCATGTATTAGCATCATTTTCTGGCAAGCCTAAATTCACTTTATCATCGGCAGAAAGCCCCCATGCGGTATGAGTTTCTCGTAACCATCGTCGTATTAATTCTAGCTGCTGTTGATCCAGTGAAAATCGGTTTTGAATTGCCTCGCATTCTAATAAGCCAACAATGCCTTCAACATCAAACCGCGATTGTGGCAGATCTAACAAATTGGAAAATGCGGTTAATAATCGACTCTGACTTTTAATGCCTCCATCGGCAATGCTATAGGGAATCTTATTATCACTATTTTTACTATCAAATACGGCATCAATCCATGGTGAGTAGTTCTCAATATTGGCTGTCATCACCACAACATCAGTTGGTGACAAATCAGGATGTCGTTCAAATAACGCTAATAGTTGATCATGTAACACCTCAATCTCACGCATGGCACTGTGACAAGAATGCACCATAATAGAATCATCATCGGCGTCAATCTGTTGTTTTTGTGATAATGCATCTATATCCGTTAAGGCATAAATATCATGATGTAGTTTTTCTAATAAGGAATTTTGTGGCGGCTCTGAAAAAAGAAACTCTTCTGCTGGATTATAACTTTGTAATTGATTAAAGAAGTCTTGCCCCTGTTTACCCAAGCTTGCTAATAAAGGGTGGCCTGTAGCCAAGTATTGTTCATCTTCGGAAGAGCCTAATGCTATTTTGTTTCTTGTCTTTGGGTTTAGTAAATCTCCCCAATAATCTTCACTGGGCGATAGCAAAAACAAATAAATATCACAATGTTTCGACATTAATTCGAACAACTCTAAGTACACTGGTGGCAATGCGGATAAGCCAAATAAGGTTAATCTTTTTGGCAATCCGCGAGGGCAAGTTTCAGTAGAGGATAAATACGCTTTAAGTTGTAGTAATAAGTTAGCGCGATGCAAAGGACTTGTGTCACCTTTAGTGATTAACTGCCATAATCGTGCCTGCCAATGGGGTGTTTCGCCATGCTCCCATGCCTGTATCCAATCAGGGCGATACATTAAATATTGATCAAAACTATCGGCAATACGGTGTGCTAAATCATAGCATTTTATTGCATCATCTTGCTGCCCAAGATAAGCATCAATTGATTCAAAACCAGATTGATTTCGACAAGTTGGTAATATTTCAAAAATTCGCCATGTCATCGCATCGGTAGAAAAAGGCGATTGTTGCGGTATCTCATCTGGCAATATCTTGCGAAACAGCGCCCAGATAAATGCCGATGGATACGGAAAATCAATATGACTGGCAATACCGTGTTCATTAGCCAGAAATAAAGATAACCAACGTGCCAATTCATTACTTTGAACAATGACTATTTCAGCTTCTAAAGGTTCTAGTGGTTGCTGTTTTTGTAATCGAGCAAGTCGTGTAGACAACTGCACCATATCGTTACTATAAACAACCTTTAGCATTAAACTTTAAACCTAGTCAAAAAACCCCATCATACGAGAATATGGTAGAATTACATAGATCTAATTATAAATTCAAATTGAGTGCTTTGCGCGATAAAAAGCAAACTCGTGTAAAGATCTGAATACTTATTTCAACCTTTCAATACCGAGCATTTTTAACATATATTTCTCATATACAGGTTCTGATGTACCTTTTTTCATTTTACGGATAAAGTATTTCTCAAAGGCTACTTTTGCTGCTCGCATCA
>CAYSGK010000218.1:0-3441 GCA_964430395.1 uncultured Methylophaga sp. | reverse complement strand
CGCAAACTATCAAATAAACCATACTGCCAACTGCGGGTAGCTAACACTACGGTTGTTCCGGTTCGCTGCCCTAGCGGTAAGGCGGCATCATCATTATTTAATTCATTAAACTCATGAGCTAATTGAGTAAGTTTTCGATGAAAAATCGCCATGCCCTCCCTGCTTAACATGCCATTAATCACAATCAGTTTTTCTTGTTGTTTGGTGAAGTGTGAATCAAAAAAATCAGCGGCTATTTTTTGCTGAAAAAACTGTTGGATCGGGCCATTATCAAGCCATTTGAAATTAGGTGCGACACGTAGCTTTACCTTATTGCCCGGTAATAATTCAATTAATTTTAATCTATCTAACACGGCTAGGCGTTGAATACATTGATGTTCACTTAGTCGAAAATGTTCCATTAATTGTGACATTGTCCATCGGTTTAATATGCAGACAGTCACCAATAACAACGCCACATCATCGGCTATTTCTTGTTCTTGTTCTAATGATAACTCTGATACCATCACCCGTGAATGGGCATTCATTTCAGCGACCAGATCGGAGATCTCGATTTCCATCATTTGACAGACTTTGTCTAAGCGTTCAAGCGAAAAACTTTGTTCTGAAAACAAGCGTTTTACACTGGCTTGTGAAAGAGAAAGTTGTACGGCGACATCCGCATAATTAAAGCCGTGCGATTTAAGCATTCTTTTTAAGGTGTCAATAAGTTGTGCTGTTTGCGCCATTGCATTGCCTTTTTGTCCTATAGTTGACACAAGTATCACATATCAATACTATCTAGGCAAAATAATGCAACTTTATTATTAAAGTCGCTTTATTGAACGCTTATCCTTATTATGGATTTACCTTATAACTCACGGTTGAGAAACACAATGAACTCACTTTATAAAACGGTTGGCTTTATTTCTTTTATTGCCATGCTTTTCTTAAATGCCTTTGTCGATTTGGGGCATAAGATCATTATTCAAAATACTGTTTTCAAAGTGTACGATGGGTCTACACAGGTGATTCTGACCGCGATTATTAACGGCCTTATTCTGTTACCTTTTATTTTATTATTCACTCCCTCAGGCTCATTAGCCGATCGTTTTAGAAAACCTCATATTATGCGTTGGGCGGCGGTGGCGGCAGTTGGCATCACCTTGGTGATTACTGCCTCTTATTATTTTGGCTGGTTTAAGCTTGCCTTTGCCATGACCTTTTTATTGGCGGTGCAAAGTGCGTTTTATTCACCGGCAAAATACGGTTATATTCGTGAAATAGCTGGCAAACATAATTTAGCGGCGGCCAATGGCATTGTGCAGTCCACGACGATTATTGCAATCTTATTAGGTATGTTTGTGTTTTCAGTCTTTTTTGAAAATATGTTGTCTGGGCACAGCTTTACATCTGAAGCCGATATTATTCAACTTATCGCCCCGATTGGTTGGCTACTGGTTATTGGTAGTTTAATTGAACTCTATTTTGCAAGCCGCTTACCTACCATTGAGCATCCCGTAAATGCGGAATCATTTGATTGGCAACAATATCGCTCGGGTAAATCATTACGTAATAATCTTAAATTAATCCGCAGCGATTCTGTTATTTGGCTTTCAATTATTGGCTTATCGGTTTTTTGGGGCGTATCGCAAGTTGTTTTGGCGGCCTTCCCTGCTTATGCCAAAGAAATGTTGGCGGTCGACAATACCATTGTTATTCAAGGTTTATTAGCTTGCTCGGGCATCGGTATTATTATCGGCTCATTATTAGCAGGCAAAATTTCTGATCGCTATATTGAAACAGGGCTGATCCCCGTTGGTGCATTGGGCATGGTGGTGACCTTATTTTTATTGCCACAATTACAGTCTACTTCTTGGTTGGTTTTAGATATTCTTGGATTCGGCTTCTTTGGTGGCTTGTTTATTGTGCCGCTTAATGCACTCATTCAATTTCATGCGCGCCGTGGTGAATTAGGCACAGTGCTCGCGGGCAATAATTGGGTACAAAATGTAGTGATGATTAGCTTTTTAGCCATCACTGTTGCCGTATCGCTAGCTGAAATACCGAGTCAGATCATTCTACATCTGCTGAGTTTTGTGGCTTTAGTGGGTGCTGTTTATACGGTCTGGAAACTGCCTCAATCATTGGTGCGCTATATATTTGGCGCTGTCTTCTCCAGTAAATATCGTGTTCATGTGCAAGGTTTCGATAATATGCCTTCGCAAGGCGGTGTATTAATGTTGGGCAACCATGTGAGCTGGTTAGATTGGGCAATGGTACAAATTGCCAGCCCGCGCCCTGTACGCTTTGTTATGGCCAATAAATATTATGATCGCTGGTATCTATCTTGGTTTTTAGATCTATTTGGCGTGATCCCCATTTCTAGCGGCAGTAGCAAAGACGCCCTTGCTTCGGTCAATAAATATTTACAACAAGGTGATGTAGTCTGCCTATTCCCTGAAGGTGCGATCAGTAAAAATGGTCAACTAGGTGAATTTAAAAAAGGCTTTGAACATTGTGTTGACGATGTTGATGGTATTATTTTACCGTTCTATCTTCGTGGTTTATGGGGCAGTCGTTTCTCTCGCTCAAGTGATAATTTACAAACATTACGCCAAACAAATAGCTTACGCCGAGATGTGATTGTCGCTTTTGGTAGCCCTCTAGCCATCGACGCAACAACAACAGATGTAAAAAGTGCCGTTTTTGATCTGTCTATCAACACATGGCAAAGTTATACCGAAGAGCTACCTGCTATCGCACACGCGTGGATTGATCGCGTAAAACTAAAGGGTAGTGCGGATTGTTTAACCGACATTCAAACTAAGAGCACGCTCTCTCGTCGCAAAGCATTAACGGCAGCATTATTATTTGCTCGGCGTTTTAAAAAACAAAGCCCTGAAAATAATATTGGTCTATTGTTGCCCACTAGCAGTGCCGGCCTGTTGGCTAATATGGGTGCATTTATTAGTGGCAAAACGGTGATTAACCTTAACTTCACTGCCAATACTGATTCGCTACTTTCTGCCATCAATAAAGCTGAAATAAAAACCATTTATACCTCGCGTAAGTTTGTTAAAAAACTAACTCAGAAAGGCATTGAGCTAGAAGCTTTATTTGAAAAAACAACGCCGGTTTACTTAGAAGATATACATCAAAGTATCGGCAAAGTAGAGCAGATCGCCGCCTTGTTTTCGACCTATATCTTGCCCACAAAACTATTGTTAGCGATCTATGGCAAACAAACAAATATTAATCAGCCAGCCGCTATATTATTCTCTAGCGGTAGCGAAGGCGAACCTAAAGGTGTGGTGTTGAGCCATCAAAATATTATGGGCAATATCAAACAGGTTTCTGATGTATTGGATACGCGCCATGATGATGTGATGGTGGCTAGTCTGCCTTTGTTCCATGCTTTTGGTTTGACTGTAACCGGTTTATTACCCATGATTGAGGGGA
>CAYSGK010000217.1:0-3446 GCA_964430395.1 uncultured Methylophaga sp. | reverse complement strand
TTGCCTCTGGAACACTTATTGGAAAAATTCCTGCAGGCACTGAAACCTATATCCAGAATGCAGGTTATATCTGGTTAATTGTTTTAATCCCTCTTTCTATTGCCACATGGATGGGCATGAACAATATTGTTGATGAACATGTATCACCTAATATTGGCTCAACCATGAGTGCCTTTATCAAAATTATCGTAATGCTAACCTTAGGGTTAGCAACAGCTGCTTTTGGTTTGTGGTTAATGCTACCCGAGGTAGTTAGTGGTTCGGGGATCATGCTAAGCAAATGGGTCACCTTACCTATTATCATTGCCCTGACCGTCTTTTTATTAAAACTGTTACCGTTAGGTGCTGATTACAAAGAAGGCTTAAGTCGACAATACAAAATCTTTAATAATAAGCACACTTGGGCTATGACTATCATATATGTCATGACCTTTGGTTCGTTTATTGGTTATGCCGCCACATTAGCTTTATCAATTAAAGTAGTTTTTGGTTTTCAGCATTTATTAGTAGACGGAGTGATGACTCACGATACAGTCAACCCTAACGGTCCATCCGCATTAACTTATGCTTGGATGGGGGCGTTTGTTGGTGCATTAATTCGTCCTATTGGCGGCATGATCGCCGATAAAATGGGCGGCGCAAAAGTAACTCAAATTATTTCAGCCATTATGGTAGTGTCAGCTTTAGGCGTTGCTTATTATATGAAACAAGCTTATGCCTCTGCTACGCCTGAACAGTTCTTTATGCCTTTCTTGGTTTTATTTGTTCTTCTTTTTGCGGCAACAGGTATAGGTAACGGTTCAACATTCCGCACTATTTCGCAAGTATTTAACAAAGAACAGGCAGGGCCAGTTTTAGGGTGGACATCTGCAGTAGCAGCATATGGTGCATTTATTATTCCAAAAGTATTTGGTGAACAAATTAAGGCCACAACACCCGAAAATGCATTGTATGGTTTTGCCATCTTCTATGCGGTTTGTATGGTGATCAACTGGTGGTTCTACTTACGTAAAAATGTGGAACATTACAATCCTTAATCAAATTAATAAGGTAGTTATATGCATTTGCCTCCTTATTTAAAACTTAGTAGTAAACGTAACAACGGAGAGAGAAAATGAGTCATTTTTTAGATAGACTAAATTTCTTCGATAAGGTTAAAGATACCTTTTCGGATGACCATGGCATTGTGACTAATGAAGATCGCCAATGGGAAGACGGTTATCGTAATCGCTGGCGTCATGACAAGGTTGTTCGTTCAACCCATGGTGTAAACTGTACCGGTGGCTGTTCATGGAAAATTTTTGTTAAAGGCGGCTTGGTTGCATTTGAAATGCAACAAACAGACTACCCTCGCACCCGTGAAGATATGCCAAACCATGAGCCGCGTGGTTGCCAACGTGGTGCCAGTTTCTCATGGTATTTATACAGCCCTCACCGTATTAAACACCCGCTTATCCGTGGGCGTTTGCTTGAGCTTTATCGTGCTGAACGCCGTTCTGGTAAAGAACCGGTTGAAGCTTGGGCTGCAATTCAAGCTGATGAAAATAAACGTAAAAAATATACATCTGTACGTGGTCTAGGTGGATTTGTTCGCGCAACATGGGATGAAGTAACTGAAATCACAGCAGCTGCCAATGTCTATACTATTGATAAATGGGGCCCAGACCGAATTTATGGTTTCTCACCTATCCCAGCTATGTCAATGATTTCTTATGCCGCCGGCGCTCGATACCTCTCTCTCATCGGTGCAGCTGTCGGCTCTTTTTATGACTGGTATTGTGATTTACCTGCGGCTAGCCCCCAAACTTGGGGCGAGCAAACAGATGTACCAGAATCAGCTGATTGGTATAACTCAACCTACCTAATCATCACTGGTGCTAATTTACCGATGACACGCACACCTGATGCCCACTTTATGACCGAAGCACGCTATAAAGGAACTAAAGTTGTTTCGATGGCGCCTGATTATGCAGAATATGTAAAATTTGCTGATTTATGGATGCCTGTTAAACAAGGTACTGATTCCGCCGCATTCATGGCAATGGGTCATGTGGCATTAAAAGAGTTCTATATTGATAAACAAGAACCTTATTTTATCGATTATGCACGCCAAAATACTGATTTACCTATTCAAGTTATTTTACGTAAACATGAAGATGGTTATGTATCTGATCGCTGTTTAAGAGCCTCAGATTTCGCTAGAAATTTAAGTGAAAAGAATAATCCAGAATGGAAAACCATCGTCTTTGATGAAACCAGCCAAAAATTTGTTGCACCAAATGGCTCAATTGGCTTTCGCTGGGGCGAAGATGGTAAGTGGAATTTACTCCCTAAAGCCGGCAAAAAAGATATTGTTGAAGAACTCTCTTGTCTGGGAAATCATGATGAAGTCGTTTCAGTTGGCTTCCCTCACTTTACACCTGATGAACCCGGTTTATTATGGCGTAATATGCCCGTTAGAAAATTAAAACTATCTAGTGGAGAAGAAGTATATGTCACCAGCGTGTTTGACTTGCAACTTGCAAACTATAGTCTAGATCGTGGTTTAGGTGGCGATAATATTGCTAAATCATATGCGGATGCTAATGTTGCTTACACACCTGCTTGGGCAGAAAAAGTAACTGGCGTTAAAGCGGCTGATATTGAACGTACCGGACGTGAGTTTGCAGACAATGCAGCAAAAACAACTGGTAAATCAATGGTCATTATGGGTGCAGCGATTAACCATTGGTACCACAATGATTTAAGCTATCGTTCAATCATGAACTTACTCCATATGTGTGGTTGTGTAGGTCAGTCAGGCGGTGGCTGGGCACATTATGTGGGACAAGAAAAGCTTCGTCCTCAAGCAGGTTGGGCACCCATTGCCTTTGCATTAGATTGGCAGCGTCCACCACGCCATCAAAATTCAACCTCATATTGGTATTTTCATTCCGATCAATGGCGTTATGACACCATCAATCCTGATGAATTACAACACCCTGCGGCGAAAGCAAAATACAAAGGTTATACCATCGCTGATTACAATATCGTGGCAACACGTTTAGGCTGGTTACCTTCCGCTCCTCATTGGAATAAAAACCCACAAGAACTCGCTAAAGAAGCAGAAGCTGCTGGGATGGCGGATGAAGAAAATATAGGGCCGTTTATTGCCAACAAATTAAAATCCGGTGAAATGGATGTAGCTTTTGCTGATGTCGACGCACCAGAAAACTGGCCTCGAAATCTGTTTGTATGGCGTGCTAACCTGATTGGTTCTTCTGCTAAAGGACATGAATACTTCCTTAAACATCTTCTTGGCGCACAAAATGGGGTAATGCAAGAAGGTGGTGATGGTAGAGGTACTAAAGAAGTTAAATGGCATGAAGAAGCACCGATTGCTAAACTGGATTTAATGGTTGATATTAACTTCCGGCTGAACTCAACTGGAGCTTATTCTGATATCG
>CAYSGK010000216.1:0-3470 GCA_964430395.1 uncultured Methylophaga sp. | reverse complement strand
TTCTAAAACCAAGTAATCCTACACCAAGAAGTGCAATAATGCTTGGCTCAGGGACCTCAGGGACGACAGTACTACCACGAATATCAGCTGAACCAGCAAGACACCACTGCCCACTAGTAGCAGTGCCATCATTACAGCCTGTTAGATCGTCATTACTATTCAAGACAAAGTTATTACCTGAAGATGTCAAAACCATATCAGCGAAACCACCTAAACCGTCAGCTACATCAGACGCATCTAGATAAGCTGCCACAGATGCTACGCCAGCTGCTGTATCAACGTCCAATAAACCCGCTGAAGAAAAGCTTAGTGTAGCTCCGGTGAACTGCCCAGTAGACTGGAGAACAAACCCTGAAGAATCAGCATGAGCATCTAATTCCACCCATGTTGAACCTCCATTAAGACCCGTGATATTAGTCATATTAGTGACTGAATCCTGATCAAGAAGATTGCCTAAACTTCCAAGGTAGAAGTCAACACTACCTGAATCGAAATTGATCCTGGTTCCATCAAAACCAGCAAAATTATAACTGAAAACGTAGTATAGCTTATTACCGCCTGCGTAAGCAGCGTTACCATTTACTGTATTCACCTGCCCATAGCCTAATAATGTCTGGGTCTGGCTAGCAGGAGCATTAATATCAATAAAAGTAGACGCAAGGGTCGTAGTTTCAAGATGCTTTTGTTGAGGAGCCCCGCCAAGCGCTCCAAAATCTACACCACCCACCACGATAGCTGATGCGGAACCTGACGCTAAAAGTGCCGCTGCGCCAATAAAAGTTGATAATTTTTTCATTTGTATTTACCTCAAATATAATTCGTAAGAAACAAAAATATTAAAGCACTATTCATACCAAAAAAAAATTCTGGCTTAAATAACTAAACCATAAAGACTTTTTATTATTCCCTGCCATAAGCAGACGATAACTCCAAATCCAAACTGTAAAAAATACAGACACTTCATGTTAACGTAACATTCCATAACTTTCCTCAATGCTCCTATTAACATCTATTTTATTGTTTCAACTTTTCTAATGGAAGTCTATGAGATCTGGCAAAGGCCGGGTTACCATAACCTAACCTGCCAAAAAACACTGTTTCATCTATACAGGCAACGCCAATCAATCGCCTAAAATTAGACGATAAATCAATGGTATAGCTGATTAATTTCTGTGTTTTTGTGAATTCTACTTTATTTCGAACATACCCTGAAAAAATCAACGGCGTCATTTC
The DNA here is from genome assembly GCA_964430395.1 of uncultured Methylophaga sp. GTDB lineage: Bacteria > Pseudomonadota > Gammaproteobacteria > Nitrosococcales > Methylophagaceae. The sequence continues at coordinate 2,237 of CAYSGK010000216.1, read as the reverse complement.
CGGCTGCATTTGCAAACCGAGTTTGGTAGCAGTCAGCCAAAAGCGCTGTAAGGCGCGCCCAGCATTCAGATAATCCTGGATGTTTTTCGGCTCTTGAGGAGCTACTAGTGCAAAATGAGCCGCACAATAAATACTTGGCAGAAAATCCAGCTCTATGCGCGGCAACAGGGTTCCCGCCAAATAAGTGTTAAGAAAGCTGACACGCTCCCAGCTTTTCATTGCCCAGCGCATCATTCGAATAGCTACAGCATCTAAACCAACTGCTTGATCAGGTATTTTGTCATCACTAAAACGGGCGTTCCATTCGATAATAGTACTGTGTGTAGGAAAGGCTTCTGGCAAAGTGAGCCGTAATTTTCCATTATCAAACATGAGTAATGCAACACGCCAGCGCTCCATCCACCTTTCAAACCATTTTAAGGTGTAAAAATTTCCGACAGCTTCTTCAAGTGTTTTTTTGTGTTCCGCACTAAGCTTAGTGGTTTTTAAAGGTCGACGCTGTACACTACGCTTAGATAAATATGGAAACAAGGGATCGGGATCGATTGCTTTTCTCTTATCCAAAGTCACTTCAATGGTGGGCTTGGTTTCGGGAGCATTTTCACACAACCTGAATTCAGCTTTTCGTTCAAAAGCACTGGCTGCAATAGCAATACTTTCCAGCAAAGCACCGATAGCTAACTGACTAGCGCGCCCCTGCAAATCGTATACACAATGTTCCCGTGTATCATAACCATGCACAACAAAATGATGCTGATCTACAATTTCAAAACGCCAGGTTTGCATATTGTCTCCACTGGGAGCCCAACGAGCATGATCAAGAATATTCTCGATAAGAGTATTGCTTTTCATTACAAATAATCCTGCAAAATTAGAACCGGCACATGAAGCAGACATAGGAGACACCCCTTATTATAGACCAGTCTTGACTTAAAGCGGTTACATTAAAAAAATGGCTACAGGTGACATCATCAATACTATTCACTTTTCTTTTTACAAATGTAAAAATTCTTGAATATTGAAAACTCAACAGCTAAAAAACATAAGCAGTTCTTTTTGCACTTATTCAATGCATTGTTCACACGTAAACGTACCTAACCTATAAAGTTACTATGCAACCCCCCAAGACGAAAAAAAGTACATAAATCAGTAAGATCCTTTTTATGGTGATCGGGAAGATCATTATGTATGGCGTGAAGCTGCTCGATAACTTCTTGATTATTTTGAGACCTGCAAGTTCGGCTTTTGACCACAACCATGTAAGGCGCTAAAAAGGTTGAATACAAATTTGCTTCTTTAAGATAAATCGAAGCTATTCTTTGGAAATCCTCCAATGCAAAAGCCGCTCTAAGCGAATAAAGATAATCTAAAGTAAATAGCTCATGTTGAGAATCAGCGTATTGATATGCAAAATCAGTGATAGATTTTTCAGACTTCAAATGACCAAAATCAGCCAGATAAAGCCCCGCATTTTTTTTCAATATACGATTAATTTCAGAAAATGTATTCTCTAAAGCTTCTACACTTGGCAGATGATGTAAAGCCACAGTGGAAATAACGGCATCAATCGACCCGTCACCAAAAATTGAAAGATCAGTGATATCACCCTCACGGAATTCAACATTTTCGAGCCCCTGTTCAGCAATATAACCACGAGCCTTTGCTAGCATGTCAGCCGAAAGATCGACACCAATGAAATTGGTTTCTGGATTTAATCTAGCAACCATTGCTAGTTGAGTTGCCGGACCACAACCTAGATCCACAACAGTATCATCAGGACAAATAATTTCGCATATTTGTGCGCAATGAAATAAATAAACAGGCGCCATAACACCATCTTCTCGCCCGGCGCGAGTGTAGGCAGCCACTTTTTCAGGGTCATCCATAACTAGGTCTGGCTCATTGACTCGCGGACTTCGTTCCCGAGTAATTAATTCGCGCAGTAATGTTCTAATAACTGATAGACTGGGCATCTTGAAATTCTCCTCTTCAACTTATATTCTAAAATAATTATATTCTTAGGTATTCCTATATCTGACAACCACATAGCTAAAAAACCAATCCTGCGGAGATCCTCAGTAAAATAGAAGGCTCAGGAACGACCGTTCAAGCATCCGATCAGCAAGCATATTATGAAGCTTTGTTGTTAGATGCTCGCCACCAAAATACATTTTTTCCTTCCACCCCACAAATGGCTTCCTCGTTATTTTTGCTGACCAATCACAAACCTCTGAAAA
>CAYSGK010000215.1:0-3480 GCA_964430395.1 uncultured Methylophaga sp. | reverse complement strand
CTTTCAGCTTGATATTTTTTAGCTTGCGCTACAATTTCATCCAGTTTTTTATTTTTATCAATTGCCATAACATCTTTATAATAAACTATATTTTCTTTAAAAGGTTGTATTCATGAAACAAACTACTATTTCTGTTGTACTTACTCAATCACCTACCGAGTTATATAAAATACTCAAATTTGAAGGTTTAGCTTCCAGTGGTGCCGAAGCCAAGCTGATTATTTCAAATGGCCTTGTTACTGTTAACGGTGAAGTAGAAACCCAAAAACGTAAAAAGATTATTGTTGGTGACACCATTATATTTGGAAACACTACACTACACATAAGTGAACAAACTTGATGTTTTTTCATTGATGAATCAGCGACATAAAGCAAGCAGATTTAACTTAGCGATCCTTGAAAAACTCCTTATTTCAAAACAACTCTGTAACGTTAGCTCCTTTCAAAAGTCCATAAATAATCTAATCATTTCTCATTACTAGCTTGAATTGAGAGTTTCGTTATGAAAAAAGCTATATTAGTTATTCTTCTAGCAATACTTAGCCTGATTTTATTTAATAGATTTGGGCTGGCTAATAACGGTTTTGATCTTAGTAATTCAAGCATTGATAAAAAATTGATCTTATCTGGTGGTCCAGCAAAAGATGGTATTCCTGCGATTGATGATCCAAAGTTTATCCTAGCTAAAAATGCTGATTTTTTATTGCCTTCTGACCGAGTTCTGGGGCTGGATTATCGCGGTATAATTAAAGCTTATCCAATTAAAATATTAAACTTTCATGAAATTGTTAATGATGATTTTAATGATCAGCCTGTCGCTATTACCTTTTGTCCACTGTGCGGCAGTGGTATCGCCTATTTAAGCGAAATCAAGGGTAAAAAAGTCACGTTTGGTGTATCAGGTCTACTCTATAATAGCGACGTATTACTTTATGATCGTGAAACTGAAAGTTTATGGTCACAAATTATCAGCACTGCCATCAGTGGCCCTTTGCGTGGCCAACATCTAAAAATGCTGACATTAACTCATACTACATGGCAAGATTGGCAAAAACGCCACCCAAGAACTTTAGTATTATCCACTAACACCGGTTTTTCCCGCGATTATTCAAATAATCCCTATGATGGCTATGAGCTAGATCGGGCTCTCTGGTTTCCTGTTGTGGCACAGGATAATAGCCGGGATCCTAAATCTCTAATTATCGGTATTGAAATTAATGGCCGATTTAAAGGCTATCCATTCACTGAACTAGAAAAACTCGATGCAGCATTACTCGATAAAGTTGCCGGCAAAAAGATCATTATTAACTATAGCAAAATCCATCAAAGCGCGAGCATAACAGATGAAAATGGAAAACTTTTACCCACGATCACCACTTTTTGGTTTGCTTGGCATGCCTTTCATCCCACAGCTTTAATTTTTTCTATAGAAAAACATTGAAACATTTGTTATTAAATTTTGTCTATTTAATTAAGCAGTTAAGTCCGTTCAGCCTATATTCATCTTGAACTTGCTAAACTCTGAAATCTGCATTTTCAATGATAACGGGTATATTACATAGGAGTTAAACATATGAAAAGTTCCAATAAAAACATTGCTATCATCATTGCTTCTTTTTTCTTATTAGGGTTTACGGCTACTCCCGCTGTAGCAGGTGGTTACGCACTGACTTTAGGCCACCACAATGGTCATAGCCATGGCCATTACAGTTATAATTATGACCATCATTATAGTTATGGACACAATTATAGCTATGGCAATTCATATAATTACCGACAACCTAATTACTACCAATCAAGAAGTCACAATAATTACAATAATACTTCATCATACTCAAAGCCTTGTCATCAAGTATCAAAAACTATTGTCAATGATTATGGCGAATATCAAAGAATCGGTGGCACCATGTGCTATGACAGTTATGGCCAAGCTTATGTTGTAAAAGGCAGTCGTTACCTAATACGATAGATGTTATACTGCCAGTTTTTGACTATTTTGAGATTATTATGGCAACAGCGACAGCACGACATATATTGGTAGACAGTGAAGAAATCTGTCTAGAACTTAAAAAAGAAATTGAAGAAGGTGCAGACTTTGCTGATGTAGCAAAAGAAAACTCGTCTTGTCCTTCTGGTGCTTCTGGCGGTGATTTAGGTGAATTTGGCCCAGGTATGATGGTTCCAGAATTTGATGCAGTTGTGTTTTCTGCACCTGTCAATACTGTGCAAGGCCCTGTGAAAACACAATTTGGCTATCATTTATTAGAAGTTACTAGCCGGACAGATTAAATTTTATCATTCAATATCTTGAGCATCCCGGTGGGCTTTTAGCCTGCCGGCTAAATTATGCCAAAACTAAGTAACCATAGGGTAAGGACATTGGGAGATACGTTTCTAATTATTCCTCCTCCAACATTATTCATCTTCAGTTTGTTCTTTTCTTCTAATAACCCGTCGTGCCATGCCGCCATGCATTCGGCACCGTTCCGCTAATGCACCCATGCTCCAGCCTTCTGGCTGGCGAATAACCACTTTGTGTTTGCATTTTCGACCATTAGATAATTTGGCTCCGCAATCTGGGCGATAGCGTTTTACTTTCTCCCAGCTTTCTAGAACTTGATTCGCTTTGCGGATCATTTTGGCTTGTTTCGAGCTTAACTCACTATCGGCAATGGGTTTTTTATTTTGATCTTCTACATTTCGCCACCAATAACGCACAACGGGCAGTGGCAAGCCAAAACGCCGAGCAAGATCATCGGGTTTGCGATATCTATCTAGTTTTAGTAGATAGATCGCCGCGTTTTCAAGCCGCGCTGTTAGTTCGCGACTTTCTTCAATTCTCATTTAAGCTTACTTGATTGCCATGAAAAGTAATGATTTCTGGGATAAGATTATCTAAGTCGCAGTTTGCCCGTGCAATTTCGCGAACAGAAATGCCCGCCTTAACCACACTATTTATATCGCCTGTAATCAAAGGATGCCATTCGGGCAAGGCTTCACCCTCGGCCAACAGCCGATAAGCACAGGTTTCAGGCAACCAATCAAAATGCTCAGCATGCTCTACACTTAGTTGTAAGCAATCTGGCATTATTTGTTGCCGATTTGGGTAATCTGAGCAACGACACGTTTTAATATCTAATAATCCGCAGGCGGCACGTGTGTAGTAAACACTGCCATCTTCTTCATCTTGTAGCTTGTGCAAACAACAACGGCCACAGCCATCGCAGAGACTTTCCCACTCTTCATGTGTCATCTGGCTAAGTCTTTTATGTTTCCAGAATTCTGTGGATGCTTTATCCTGTTTAGTCATGACTGACTACAATCACTTATCAATGTGTATTTTACCTTTAATTAGACAATTTGAAGCTAAATCAGTGCTAATTGTCGGTGAAATAGCAGAAAATTGCTACCAAAACGAATTGAATAGTCAAATACAATCGTTGCACGCCCCTTTTCAATTTGAACAACTTAGCCAATTAA
>CAYSGK010000214.1:0-3494 GCA_964430395.1 uncultured Methylophaga sp. | reverse complement strand
AAAACTAAAATTCGCATTATTTAAACCTCGATATAAAAAAGGGTATCCTGAAAGAATACCCTTTTTTATCTGTACTTGTACTGTTTGTTACATTATTTTTTCTTTCTAGATGCACTCTTACGTTCATGCTCAAGTAATAAACGCTTACGTACACGCAATGATTTTGGCGTGACTTCTAGCAATTCATCTTCACCAATAAATTCAAGTGCTTGTTCCAAGCTCATTCTAATTGGCGGTGTTAAATTTATCGCCTCATCCGTCCCTGATGCACGCACATTAGTTAATTGCTTACCTTTTAATGGATTCACAACCAAGTCATTATCACGTGAGTGAATACCAATAACCATGCCTTCATAGACATCATCATTATGGCCAATAAACATACGGCCACGTTCTTGTAGATTGAAAATTGAGAACGCCACAGCTTTGCCTAAACCATTGGCAATAAGCACCCCATTACTACGTTTACCAAAATCACCTTCTTTTACTGGTGCATAATGATCAAAGACGCTAAAAATTAGCCCTGTACCTTGGGTTGCAGTTAAGAATTCCGTACGAAAACCAATTAAACCACGCGAAGGGATAATAAAGTCTAAACGCACACGCCCTTTACCATCTGGTGCCATATCTTGTAATTGCGCACCACGTTCACCCAGTTTTTCCATGATTGAACCTTGATGTTCTGCCTCTACATCAGCCGTTACCGCCTCGTAAGGTTCTTCTTTTACACCATCAACTTCTCGGATAATTACTTCAGGTCGTGACACACCCATTTCAAAACCTTCACGACGCATATTTTCAATTAATACGGATAAATGTAATTCGCCTCGACCCGATACTCGGAATTTATCAGGATCAGTGGGCACTTGTTCAACGCGTAATGCGACATTATGAATTAATTCACGCTCTAAACGCTCTTTAATTTGACGGGTGGTGACAAACTTGCCTTCTTGCCCTGCCATTGGCGAGTTATTGACTTGGAATGTCATGGTAACCGTAGGTTCATCAACAGATAATGGTGGTAATGCTTCAACAGCTGTGGGGTCACATAAAGTATCTGAAATATTAAGAGGATCTAAGCCCGTAAAGGCGATAATATCACCCGCTTCTGCCGTTTCAACTTCTTCACGCTTTAAACCCATAAAACCCATTACAGTTAATACACGGCCATTACGTGTTTTGCCTTCAGTGTCAATTATAGTAACAGGTGTATTTGTTTTAATTTTACCGCGTTCAATACGTCCTACGCCGATAACACCTACATAGCTATTATAATCTAATGAGGACACTTGCATACGAAAAGTCCCTTCCGTATCCACATCCGGTGCACTCACTTTATCCACAATCATTTCAAACAGTGATGTCATATCACCATCACGTACTGTGTCTTCTAATCCTGCAAAGCCATTTAAACCAGAAGCATAGATTACATCAAAATCTAATTGCTCATCCGTTGCATCAAGGTTAGCAAATAAATCAAAGGTTTGATCTAGCACCCAAGATGGGCGGGCACTTGGTTTATCAATTTTATTAATAACGACAATGGGTTTCAGACCTAAAGCCAAGGCTTTTTGGGTTACAAAACGCGTTTGTGGCATCGGGCCTTCAGCAGAGTCAACTAACAGTAATACCGAATCGACCATCGATAATACTCGTTCAACTTCACCACCAAAATCGGCATGGCCTGGCGTGTCTACAATATTAATATGGTAATCATTCCATTTCACTGCCGTATTTTTAGAAAGAATGGTGATGCCTCGTTCTTTTTCAAGATCGTTTGAGTCCATTACTCGTTCTTGCAATTCTTCATGATCACTAAATGTGCCTGATTGTCGTAATAGTTCGTCAACCAAGGTTGTTTTGCCATGATCAACATGCGCAATAATCGCGATATTGCGTAATTTTCTAGTAGTAATTGTCATTATTTATTAAGTTCTGTATGTGAATGCTCTAGGCATATAAAATGTGAAAAATTATTTCTTCAACTCGTCAATCAGATGTGGCGTGATGCTATCTAAAATTTGCTTATGAATCGCTAAGCTTCCTACTACAATATTGCCATTTTCATAGTAGTTATCGTCTCCTGTAAAATCACTCACCACCCCACCCGCTTCTTCAATTAATAGGGCGCCGGCAGCTAAGTCCCATTTTTCGAGACCAATCTCCCAGTAACCATCTAAGCGTCCTGCTGCAACATAGGCTAAATCAAGAGCCGCAGATCCTGTTCTGCGAATATCCGCAACTTGCGGAAAAACAGCGTTAAATGTTGCTAAATAGGAAGGGAAATATTGAGGATATTTAAATGGAAAGCCCGTTGCCAGTAATGTGCCTGCTAATTCTTTACGCTTTGTCACCCTTAAACGGCGATCATTCAATTTTGCACCTGCGCCTCGGCTTGCAGTAAACAATTCATCGCGCAAGGGATCATAAATTACACCATGTTCGGTTTTACCCTTAACCCTAATGGCTATTGAAATACAGTAATGGGGGAAGCCATGTAAAAAGTTTTTGGTGCCATCTAACGGATCAATAACCCAAACAACATCATTCTCACCTTGCACTCCCGATTCTTCAGCTAACATTGCATGATCTGGATAGGCTTTTTGAATCGCGTGGATGATCTCTTGTTCGGCAAGCCTATCAACATCCGAGACAAAATCGTTACGACCTTTTGTAGTCACCTCAAGATGATCAACATGTTGTAATGAACGAATAATAAGATTACCGGCGCTACGTGCTGCCCGAATAGCAATATTCAGCATAGGATGCATAGATTTAGTTTTTCCAGAGCAATTAAAAGTGCATTTTATTACGCACTGTCTATTAAATTAATTCTTTAATTATGACCTAAACAGCCAGAACTAAACATTCTTAAGAAGCCGCCTATTATAACAAAATTTCTCACCTGATCCCAAACAACTTAACGGCGGCGCTCAACAGCTTGAGATGCAAACTGACAACAGCTTGTTTTTGCATAGGGTTGGACAGTATAATTAATTCCTGATAGCCTCTCACTGTATGTTGCTTTTAGCAATATCATTGAACTTAAGATCCAACCCAAAATATAATGGAGAAAAAAATGAAATCATTAACAAAATTAGCTGCTGTTATTCTACCTCTAACACTATTAACAGCATGTGCAAACACAAACAATATGACTGAAATGGCTGCACTTAAAGCTTCAGTAGAATCTGCTCAATCTGCAGCAGACTCTGCATTATCAGCTGCTCGCAATGCTCAAGGCACTGCAGACACAGCACTTCGTACAGCTAATGATGCTGAATCTGCTGCGCGTTCAGCTGAAAGCACTGCAAATTCAGCACAAAGTTCTGTTGATGAATGTTGCGCAAAAATCGATCGTATGTTCGAAAAAGCGATGAGCAAATAAGAAAGTTGCACTTAAAAGACCGGGACTTGTTCCCGGTTTTTTTATGTCTGTTATATACCCGTGATCATTCAAGTTGCGGTTTTTTGGTGCCTATAATGGATGGGCT
>CAYSGK010000213.1:0-3505 GCA_964430395.1 uncultured Methylophaga sp. | reverse complement strand
AATTTAATTGAAAAGCATTTTTCACCCAAGTTATTTCTGGTTGTTCACTATTGTGTAGAGGCATAATTGCAATAACATCAAAACGATAATCAAAATAATCATCCTTAGATTGCTGCAAATAATGTTCAGCCGTTGTAATAATTTTTACTTGTTTTTTATGATTAATGCTTTCAAGTGCACTACCAAACCGCGCATTTTTCCGATAGCGTACTTCAACAAAAACCAGCGTTTGTTGATCTTGCATAATTAGGTCAATCTCACCACGGCGGCAATGATAATTTTGAGTTATTAATGTGAGGTTTTGTTTTTGTAAATAGTGGCTTGCCATTTCCTCAGCTTGTTTACCAGAATTATTCATTGGGTAATAATTGAAGCAATCCTTGTTCAAACCTACCCCAGCGTGTTTTACGAACAACATAAGCAAATTGGTCAATGGACAACTCCCCTGTTGCACCACTAAAACTTGAATTCGAATCATTGCTTAAATGATTGAGCTCAGGGATTAAATGGTAGGCATCGACACCTAAAGCATACAAGCGTTTTAAGTGGTTGAAGTCTTCAGTTTGACTTGTGGATAGTGCAATATAAGTAGGATCAGATGTTGCTATTTCATCAAATATCCAAGGAATATCGCTAATAATAAGCCGGTTTAGGTCAATATCTTGTTGTGGATTTGGATAGCCAGAATAGGCGTGCGATGTTGCAATAATGGGTAAGGTTCCAGAGCGGAAGAATTTAAGCTGAGGAACGAGTTGTCTTGCTTTAGCGGGTTTTGCAACTAAGAATATAAAATCAATATCGTGTCGGCGGCGTGGTTCGAATTCTAAATTCCGGCCGAGTGTTCGAGTAAGTTCTCTGCTTCGTTGTGTGCTAGCCACCAATCCAAGGAATGGTTTTAAAACGTCAGAGAAATCATTCTGGCTTACTTCATAAGCCGCTTGCTTAATCACAGTGCCATTATTGATACGCCATTGGTCAATAAACGAGCTTGAAATTCGCTCGCCCCAGCTATTCTGGGGTGCGAGCACGATAGCACGATTAAAGCCATGCTCAGTCGCATAATTAGCAACGGCGATAGCATCATCTTCAGGCGCCAATCCAAATTGAAAAAGATTCGATTTTGCTATCTGCTTACCTAGCCGGTTAAGCGCCAAGACGGGTACAGTTAATGTATTTGATTCAGCAAGCAATTGCACAGCAATTTTATCAAGCGGCCCTATAACTAAACTCACATTTTTATCTACAGCACGTTGGTATTGCTGCACAACATTACTTGTGCCGTATTCACGATCCGTATCGACTGGGAAGAAGTGTAGTTGTATATTTGACTGTGCCGTAAGGTGAGCAGCAATGATACCTTCTTTTATTGCCTTTGCCGCCATTTTATAAGGACCTGACTCAGGCAATAAAATAGCAATATCGGAGATGTTTTGCGGTAAATTAAATTCAGTCGTGACTTCTGTATCACTGGAGCCCCCCATGGATAAGAAGCGCTCAGGATCGGCAGGGTGATTTGGATAGCTGCGGTACCAATCTTCAATTGCAACGGCTAAAGCATCAGAATTCTTAGGGTAAGCTTGTATTGCATACGCTAATGCAAACCAACCGCTGTCAGTAGCTGGCGGAACGCCTGGGTTAAATAGATCCAATATTTGTGGCGATAAATGCATTAATGCTTGCCATAAATCTTGTTGATTTTGTTCGCGTTCATTAGTTTCTAATAGTGGTGCTAATGCGATATGGCTATAGGCTTTTTCTAACCAGTTTTCAGTAAGCTGATAAGCTTGAATTTGAAGTTCAAGCATTTCTTTTTTTTGCATATCAGGAATAGATTTCAAGTCAAAAGACTCTAATGCCCGCAGTGCTTCTTCTGCTTGATCATTACTAAGCGCTATTTTAGCCGCTAAAATACCGGCATCATATTGCTTTGTTTCACTTAATTTTTCAGGATTGATTTTATCAAGGCTACTAGATGCTTGTGCTGAATCATTAAGCTGCCAAAAATTTTGGGCAGCATATAAATAGAATAGGGCTTGTTGCTCATTATTATTTTTAGATGCCAATTTAAGATACTGCTTTGCCGCGCTGTCATAATCACCAGATTGTTCAGCTTCTTGTGCGGCGATAACATCAGACTGATTAGGCCGTGTAGAGATATTGGGATCGGCTGGCTGACAAGCACTGAGGGTAAGGATCAAGCAGGTGACCAAAAACAAATAAATAGGTGAATTCATGGTTTAATATCTAAATAATAAATAATATAAAAGAAACATCTTACCTGTTCGCGTATATTACGACTAGATGTTTAGTAATTGAGGAAAATTTCCCGTGTCAGAAAATCAACTAGCAACGCTTTATATTGTTGCGACACCTATCGGTAATTTATCTGATATTTCACAACGTGCCATTGATACATTACAAGAAGTAGATGTCATTGCTGCGGAAGATACGCGACACAGTGGTACATTATTACAGCATTATTCTATTGCTACCCCAATGATCTCATTGCATGAGCATAATGAACAGCAACGCAGTGAAACTTTGCTAACAAAATTACAACAAGGTGAGTCAATTGCATTAATAAGTGATGCCGGCACACCTCTTATTAGTGATCCCGGATATCGCCTAGTGTCACTGGTTCGCGAACATGATATTCGTGTTGTACCCATCCCGGGGAGTTGTGCTTTGATTACGGCATTATCAGCTTCAGGATTACCATCAGATAGATTTAGTTTTGAGGGCTTTTTGCCATCAAAGCAGGGCGCTCGCCAGCAAACCTTAGCAACCTTGGAAAATGATAGCCGAACAATGATTTTTTATGAAAGCCCACGGCGATTACAAGTATGTTTAACGGATATGGTGGCTGCTTTTGGTGACGATCGTCTTGTTTGCTTAGCGCGAGAATTAACAAAATTACATGAAACAATAACAACAAAGCCATTAGCAGAACTACTCGAGTGGGTGAGCAATGATAGCAATCAACAAAGAGGTGAATGCGTATTACTGGTTGAGGGCGTTAAAGAGCAAAAAGCAAGCAGTGAAATTGAAATAAATCATATGCTAGCAATATTGCTTAAAGAACTGCCGGTTAAAAAAGCAGCGGCAATTACCGCTTCGTTATTAGACGTAAGCAAAAATACAGCTTATGACATGGCACTAAAACTTAAGCAATAAAACTCACGATACGATAAAATAGCCAGCAGAGATGGCCAGACAATCGCGCTTTTAGCTAGACTAATTGTGAGGAAAGTCCGGGCTCCAATGGGCAGGGTGCCAGATAACGTCTGGAAAGCGCGAGCTTATGGATAGTGCCACAGAAAATATACCGCCTAATTATATATTAGGTAAGGGTGAAAAGGTGCGGTAAGAGCGCACCGCGCGGCTGGTAACAGCCGTGGCAGGGTAAACCCCACCTGGAGCAAGACCAAATAGAAGAGCAGTTTGCGTTGCAAACAGATACGGCCCGTATCGTTCTTGGGTAGGTTGCTTGAGGCATGTAGCGATG